>JAIPEX010000011.1 GCA_021736945.1 Halanaerobiales bacterium
ATAGGGGATAAACAGTATAAGGATAAAAAAGAAATAACTTCAAAACAATTTTTTAATAAAATTAAAAATAGGAAAGAATTACCGACAACTTCACAACCTTCAGTAGGTGAATTTGCGACTAAGTATGCGAAATTAAATGAAAAATATGATTACATTATTTCTATACATTTATCAAGTCATTTGAGTGGTACTATACAATCTGCAAAATTAGCTTTAAAAGAGAACCCAAATAATAATATTACGATAATTGATTCAAAATCTGCTTCCATGGGATTAGGTTTCTTAGTAATACTAGCTGCAAAACTTGTGAAAAAAGGTTATGAAAAAGATGAAATAATTAAAATAATAAATAAAGCCAAACAGGATATTGAAATATATTTAACAGTTGATGATCTTTCATTTTTGCAAAAAGGGGGGCGTATAAATAAAGCGCAGTCCTTTATTGGTAATTTAATAAATTTAAAACCAGTTTTAAAATTAGATTACAATTCTACCAGTGTTGAACCTATAGATAAGGTTAGAGGGTCAAAGAAAACCAATAATAGAATTTTAGGATTTTTAAATGATTATATTGCAAGTGAAAATGGTACTAATAATTATTGGTTTGGTTTACTATATGGTAAAAAAGAGTATGCTGAAACTTTCAAAAAGAAGTTTGAACAGGCAATAGATCAAAGAAATATTGATTATCAATATTATGAAAATAATGTTGGACCTGTAATTGGAAGTCATACAGGCCCGACTGTTTATGGTATTATTCTCTTTAAGGGTGGGAAATATTTAAATGAGTAAAACTAAACAAGGAGATATAAGATATCTTACTGGGGTTGGTCCTAAATTTGAAAAACGTTTAAATAAATTGGGTATAAATTCATTAAAAGATTTATTCTACTATTTTCCCCGTACATATGAAGATAGAGGTGATTTTAAGGAGATTAGATTCATTAGACCGGCCCAAGAAGTAAGCATTCAAGCTGAAGTATTAGATAAAGAATTAATTAGAAGAGGAAAGTATAAATCTATTTTTAAAGTAACTTTATCAGATGGAACTGATACGGTAGTATGTACATGGTTTAATCAAGCTTATTTAAAAGATGTTTTTGAAAAAGGGGATAAATATAATTTATATGGTGAATTAAATAAAGAAAGTTTTTTTAAATATAATAAAAAGGAAATTGTTAATCCTGTTTATGAAAAAGTAGAAGAAGATTCTCCTACTATCCATACCGGACGAGTTGTTCCGATATATTCTCTAACAGAAGGAATTACTCAAAAAAGATTAAGATATATTATTTATCAAGCAATTAAAGAGCATTTAAAAAAAATGGATGATTTTTTACCTGCCTATATTATAAATAAATATGATTATATAGAAATTAGAAAAGCAATTCTCAATATGCATTTTCCTCAGGATAGAAAAATATTCATTCAAGCACGGAATAGACTTGCTTTTCAGGAATTGTTTTTATTCCAAATTGCAATGCAAAAAAAGAAAAAAAGTTACCAACGTCAAAAAGGGATTCAACATTCGGCTGTATCTGATACAATTAATCATTTATTGCAAGACTTACATTTCGATTTAACGGAAGCTCAAAAAAATGTATGGGGTCAAATAAAGGCTGATATGGAAAACATACATCCAATGCAAAGATTACTTCAAGGAGATGTGGGTTCAGGTAAAACTGTTATTGCAGTAATGTCTTTAATTAAAACAATTGAAAATGGATACCAGGGAATAATGATGGCTCCTACAGAAATTTTAGCGGAACAGCATTACATTAAAATTAAAAAGTTATTAAAAAACTTTAACTATAATATTGAACTATTAATTGGTGGTATAAAAGATTCAAAAAAAGAAAAGATTATGGAAAGAATAAAAAATAATGAAGCGGATCTAATTATAGGTACCCATGCTCTATTTCAAAAGGATATTGATTATTCTGAGATAGGATTAATTGTTATAGATGAGCAACATAGGTTTGGAGTTGAACAAAGATATGAACTAAAGCAAAAAGGTGAAAACCCTGATCTTTTAGTAATGACTGCAACTCCAATTCCTCGTTCTTTAGCCCTAACACTTTATGGAGATCTAGATTTATCAATAATAGATGAAATGCCGCCAGGTAGAAAGCCTGTAATTACTACCTGGAGAACTGAGAAGAGTAGAAGTAAAATCTATAATTTTGTAAAAGATAAAATTGAAGAGGGAGAACAAACTTATGTTGTATGTCCTTTAATAGAACCCTCCGATGATTTAGAAGCCTATTCTGTTACTGAAATAAAGGAAATGTTAAGTAATAATTATCTATCTGAATTTAATATAGAGGCCCTACATGGGCAATTAAATAATAATGAAAAAAACAGAATCATGAGTGATTTTGTTGATCAAAAAATAGATGTGTTAATATCTACCACAGTTATTGAAGTAGGGGTAGATGTAAAGACAGCCAATGTAATGGTCATAGAAAATGCAGAAAGATTTGGATTAGCGCAATTACATCAATTAAGAGGTAGAGTAGGACGTAGTGAGTCACAGGCCTACTGTATAATGATTGCCAACCCTAAAACAGAAGAAGCTAAAAAAAGATTAGAAGTTATGACTGAAACAAATGATGGTTTTCGTATCTCAGAAGCTGATCTTGAAATTAGAGGACCTGGTGAATTCTTTGGAACTAAACAACATGGAGTTACTGACTTAAAAGTTGCTGATATACTAAAAGATCGAAAAATTTTAGCTAAAGCAAATAAAGAAGCAAATAACCTTACTAATGACAAAGACTGGCCGAAAAAACATAGTGATTTATCTAATAAATTAAAAGAATTAGAAATAATAATATAATTGAGAGTGATTTGAAATGAGAGTAATAGCTGGAAAAGCAGGAGGAATAAGATTAGAAAGTATTGAAACTAAAGAAGTTAGACCTACATTAGATAAAGTTAAAGAAGCTTTATTTAGTATGATATTACCATACTATCCCTTTACAAAAGGTCTTGATCTTTTTGCTGGCTTTGGCACACTGGGATTAGAAGCAGTTAGTAGAGGGGTTGAAGAGCTTACATTTGTTGAACAAAAAAATCAATATGCTGATATAATTAGAAGGAATGTAAAAAAATGTGGATTTGAGGACCAATGTAAAGTAAAAACAAGAAATGTTTTCAAATATCTTGATAAACTTAATGAAAAACATGATATTGTTTTTTTAGATCCTCCCTATAAAAGGGATTATGTTAACAATACTCTTTATTCTCTTATACATAATGATTTGTTATATAATGATTCTCTTGTTATTGTTGAACACCATAAGGATGAAAAAATTGATGAAATTAAAAATTTTATAACTTTAAAAGATCGTAATTATAATGATACAGTAATCAAAGTATATTTATATAAGGAGGAAAAATAGATGTTAGACCGCGTAGTTTATCCAGGTAGTTTCGATCCAGTTACTAAAGGTCATTTAAATATTATAAGAAGGGCTGCTAATATATTTGATGAAGTTATAGTGTCTGTTTTTAATAATCCTAATAAAGATCCTATTTTTTCAATGGAAGAAAGGGTGGAATTACTAAAAGAAACAACTGGAGAGATTGCTGAAGTAAGAGTTGATTCCTTTACAGGGTTAACAACTAACTATGTAAAATCTAAAAATGCTAGCGCAATCATAAGAGGATTGAGAGCAGTTTCAGATTTTGAAGGTGAATTTCAAATGGCTTCTATGAACAAAGAATTAGATCCTGAAATTGAGACAATATTTTTAATGACTGATTCTAAATATGCTTTTTTAAGTTCAAGTGTAGTAAAGGAAGTAGCTCAATTTGGAGGAAGTATGGATAACGTAGTACCAAAAGTAGTTGAAAAAGCGTTGCTTAAAAAATATAACAACAAATGATAAAAGTTGGAGTGGTTACAATATGAAAAGAAATAGACTAAAAAAAGGTATTGGAATATTAATAATTGCTTTTATTATAATTAATTTTATACCCACTCCTTTTTACGTGATGTCTCCTGGAATAGCTGAAGAATTAACACCAATAATTAGTGTAGAAAACGGACATAAAGATAAAATTAAAGGGAGCTTTTTATTGACAGCAGTGGGTAGTCGAAAAGCTACTGTATGGGATTATATTTATGTTAACACTATACAGCCTAGGGGTTATGAACTAGAAGTTATGTCAGAACAATTGCCAGAAGGTATAAATATGGACAAATATCTTCAAATGATGGAAAATTTGATGGAAGAGAGTAAGTTAACTGCGGAAGCAGTAGCTTTAAAAAAATTAGGATATGAAGTAAATATAAAAGGTGAAGGTGTAGAAATAATAGAAGTTTTAGAAAATAGTGAAGCTGCTGGTAAGCTCAAAAGCGGAGATATTATAACTTCTATAGATGGTAAAAAAACCGATATTGCAACTGAAGCAGTTGATATAATAAGAAACAGAGAAATTGGAGATACAGTAGATTTAGAAGTTTTAAGAGATAATAAAAAGATTAACTTAACTGTTGAAACAATTGAACTACCGGAAAGTCCTGGTAAACCTTCTATAGGTATTTTGATTACAACCAAAAATCTCAATTATGATTTTCCAATAGAAGTTAAATATGACACAGGCAATATAGTAGGCCCTTCAGCTGGTGGAATGTTTGCCTTAGAAATATACAATCAGTTGGTAGAAGAAGACTTAACTAAGGGGAAAAAAATAGCTGGTACTGGGACAATAAATATTGAAGGAGAAATCGGCCAAATAGATGGTATAAAGCAAAAAATTATAGCAGCAGAAGAAGCTAATGCCGAAATATTTATTTTGCCAGAAGAAAATTATGAGGCAGCAAAAAAAGTGAATACAAGTATAAAATTGGTTCCAGTTAAAACCTTTGATGAAGCTATAAAGTTTTTAACGGATCAAAATATTTCTAAAGCTGCCTAGGTTAATCCAATTTTATGATTTCTTTTGTGAAATCTTTATGGGCTTTTCTATATTCAGAATTATTGTACAATAAATTATATATATCTGTTCCTAAAATATCGTAACTCAAGGAATTTTGAAGTAGATTTTCATTTTTAAAGGTTAAATCATTTATATATTCAGACGGATTAATAACAACAGGAAGTTGTGTTTTGTTATTGATATGTGTTAAAAGATTTTTTCCCTTTTTGGAAATACCTAAAATTCTCAAATAAGAAGGACCATGTTTATCGTGTTTTTTTAATATATCTTTTTGTAAATCAAATATTATATTCATTAATATTCTTTGAAACCTAGTTTTCGTAAAAGAACGGGTATTTAATTTATTTACTAATTGCTTATAATTCCCTGCGGACTTAGCTGCTTTTTTAATTCTATGAGCTAAATTCTCATTAATATCCCCGATATTAGTGAGGTCGCTAATTGTATACCTTCTTATTTTAGCGAGTAACATAATGCCTAAATTATTTATATTAAGGGGAATTTGCCTTTTTTGAACTAATTCATCTAAAATTTGATAAGTATAGTTCGGAACTTTATCTTTTATTTTTGTGAGTTCATTTTTATTAATATATTTTCTTATAGAGGTAGCACTAACGTATTTGTCATTTATTTTTTTGGAGTGATAGTCTTGACCAATTCTTTTAATTGTCTTCAAGTTTAAGTCAAGATTAAATTTATATTTAGCCTTTAAATATTCAATACCTAGAATATTATTGGAACCATTTAATATCTGAAAAATATTGTTTTCAGCCCAAAAATCATCATTGCCTTTTAATTTAATTTGGTCTATCAATGCATATTTTCTTGCAGCTGGGAAAACCATTCCTTTGTTTAGATAATGGTTTAATCTTTTTTTATAATAACTATTTTCAGTTATTAAAAGTTTAGCAATTTCTTGTAAGGAATCTATTTTTCCGTATTCACTGCCAAATACAACATTGTCAACTATGCCTAATGCATTTAAAAGGCGCATAGAAGCTTGTGCAAAGTATTCAGCACTTCGTATGCTGTAACATAAGGGTAATTCAATTAAAAGGTCTACACCACCCTTTAAAGCCATTTTAGTTCTATTCCATTTATCACAGATGGCTGGAGTACCCCGTTGCATAAAATTACCAGTCATTATTGCAACAATATAGTCTGCGTTTGTAATTTCCCGGGTTTTTTTGATATGATATTTATGTCCCAGATGAAAAGGGTTATATTCAACGATTATTCCTGCGACTTTCATTTATAAATCATCCTTTTTATTAAATATATATTTTCATTATTATATTATCAGAAAATATACATAATAACAAAGGATTATTTATATTAAAATTACATATAGAAAATTTGTTATTATTGTAATATAATACAACACAAAGGAGCGTGAAAAATATGGATGTTATGAAAGAATTTAAAAACAAGGCAAAACAATCAAAAAAGACTATTGTATTGCCTGAAGGATATGAACCACGTATGATTAATGCCTTGCCACAAATAAAAAAAGAAAATTTAGCAGATATTATTCTTTTAGGAGAAGAAGCTAAAATAAAAGGTATTGCTAATAAAGAAGGAGTTAGTCTTGATGGGGTGAATATCATTAACCCTGAAAAATCAGAGTTAAAAGAAGAATTTGCTGATATTTTCTATGATTTAAGGAAACATAAAGGTATTACTAAAGAAGATGCATTAGATAGAATAATAGATCCTTTATATTTTGGTATTTTATTAGTACATACAGAAAAAGCAGATGGAATGGTAGCTGGTTCTATTAATGCTACTGGCGATGTTTTAAGACCTGCTTTACAAATTGTTAAAACAAAAGATGATATTTCTGTGGTATCAGGGGCAATGATTATGGATGTTCCTGAAACAGAATATGGACATGATGGTATATTTATCTTTGCTGATGTAGCAGTTAATCCTAATCCAGATGCAAATCAATTAGCCGAAATTGCTGTTTCTTCAGCTGAGACTGCTAAATTATTACCTGGATTAGATCCAGAAGTTGCTATGTTATCTTTTTCAACAAAGGGCAGTGCAAAACATGAACTTGCTGATAAGGTTATAGAAGCTACAGAAATTGCTCAAAAATTAAATCCTGAACTTTCTGTAGATGGAGAGATGCAGGCTGATGCCGCTCTAGTGCCTGAAGTTGGTAAAAAGAAGTCACCAGATAGTAAAGTTGCAGGAAATGCTAACGTTTTAGTTTTCCCTGATCTACAGGCAGGTAATATTGGTTACAAGCTAGTTCAAAGATTGGCAAAAGCAGATGCAATTGGTCCGATTTTACAAGGTATGGCTAAACCAGTGAATGATCTTTCAAGAGGTTGTTCAGTTGAAGATATTGTCAATGTAGTAGCAATTACTGCAGCCCAAGCACAAAATTTATAATAACAGGAGGAATAATAAATGAAGATATTAGTATTAAATAGTGGTAGTTCATCAATTAAATTTCAATTATTTAACATGGAAAAGGAAGAAGTTTTAGCTAAAGGACAAGTAGAAAGAATTGGTATTGAAGGTTCAGCCATTGAATATGAGAATATGGAGGGACAAGAAGTAGAAAAAGATATTGATATATCTAATCATAGAGATGGTATTGAACATATTATTGAAATGTTATTAGATACAGAAGTTGGTATCTTAGAAAACATTGATGAAATTAACGCTGTAGGACACAGAGTAGTTCATGGTGGAGAGAAATTTGCTGAATCAACTTTAATTACAGATGAAGTAATAAATTCAATTGAAGAAGTTTCATCCTTAGCACCGCTTCATAATCCACATAATTTATCTGGAATTAAGGTTTGTCAAGAATTATTACCTGGTAAACCACAGGTAGCAGTCTTTGATACAGCATTTCATCAAACAATGCCAGAAGAAGCATATACCTATGCAATTCCTTATGAATACTATGAAAAATATGGTGTAAGACGTTATGGTTTCCATGGTACATCACACAAATTTGTTTCAAATAGAGTAGCTGAAATAATGGATAAAGATAAAAATGATCTTAAAATTATCACTTGCCATCTTGGTAATGGTGCTTCTATTGCGGCAATTGACGGTGGAGAATCCGTTGATACTAGTATGGGAATGACTCCATTAGAAGGTTTAGTAATGGGGACTAGAAGTGGAGATATAGATCCAGCTATTATACCATTCTTAATGGATAAGGAAGACTTAGATACAAAAGAAATTGATAATATTCTAAATAAGGAAAGTGGATTACTTGGAGTTTCTGGAGTCAGTAATGATTCTAGAGATGTAAGACAAGCTGCTCAAGATGGAAATCATAGAGCAGAATTGGCCGATAAAGTATTTAATTATCGTGTAAGAAAGTATATTGGAGCTTATATCGCTGCACTTAATGGTGTAGATGCAGTTGTATTCACCGGAGGTATTGGAGAAAATGCGGCTGGTGTAAGAGAACATATTCTAGATGGATTAGATAATTTAGGATTTGAACTAGATCCAAAAGCAAATAAAGTACGTGGAGAAGAAAGAGAAATAACTACTGATGATTCTGCAGTTAAGGCTTTTGTTATCCCAACAAATGAAGAGTTAGTTATAGCTAGAGATACTGAAAATATTGTGGAAAATAAATAAATTACTTGACAATGAATTATAATTTTTTATATAATTAACTCTGGTTCATACACAGAGGTGAAGAAAAATGATTGTAGATTTTAGTGATCTAAAAGAAGTAGGTAGCAAGAAGAAGTATACTGCCGAACTTGATGTTGACCATATTGATTTCAGGAATAGAGAGATTGAAATTGATGGGCCTCTAACAGTTGAATTAGATGTTTTAAAAACAGAGAGGTCATTTGTCTTATCAGGGGAATTAGAAGGTGTTTTAATATTACAATGTAGTCGTTGTTTAAAATACTTTGAACACCCTATAGAAGTAGAGATAAGTGATGAATTATCAATTGAAGACATTGAGGATCTTCACAATATAGATTTATTTCCTATATTTGAACGTGATATAATATTGGAAATACCTATAAAACCTCTTCATGATGAAGATTGCAAAGGGTTATGTCCTATTTGTGGTCAAGATTTAAATAAAGAGGAATGTGATTGTGAAAAAGAAAGTATTGATCCAAGGTTAGAAAAATTAAAAGAATTCAAACAAAAATAGAAGAAAGAACGGGAGGTGTTAGGATATGGCGGTTCCAAAGAAGAGAACTTCTAAATCCAGAAAAAGAAAGCGTCGTACTCACTGGAAATTAAAAGCTCCAAATTTAGTGGAGTGTCCAGAATGTGACGAATTAATATTATCACACCGAGCATGTCCAAGCTGTGGATATTACAAGGGTGAAAAAGTAATTAACACATAAGTGTTTTGAAGGGTAGGTCTAAATTAAAATGGGCCTGCCTTTTTTTATTTAGGAAAAAATATTTAAGTTTTAGTAGGAATATGGACTTATATATATAATATATAATAAATAGTATAGTTATATTAAGGAGTTGATGGTTTTGAGAATTGTGATAGATGCAATGGGGGGCGATCAAGCTCCAGAAGAAATTGTTAAAGGTACTGTGAATGCTGTAAATGAATTTTCTGATTTGACTTGTATATTAACAGGAAAAGAAGGGAAAATAAATAGAATACTAGATAATTATGAATATAAAGTAAATTCTATTGAAATAGTTGATGCTTCACAAGTAGTTACTATGTCAGATAAACCATCAGAGGTTATCCGTAAAAAGAAAGATTCTTCTTTAATTGTAGGTTCAAATTTAGTTAAAGATAATAAAGCAGAAGCTCTAATTTCAGCTGGTAATACTGGTGCTGTTATGGCTTCTGGCATTTTTAATATAGGTAGGGTTTCTGTAGTGAAAAGACCGCCCATAGCAACTGTTTTTCCTTCCAAAATAGGTAAAACTATTGTATTAGATGCTGGTGCAAATGTTGACTCAAGCCCTCAACATCTGATACAATTTGCAATAATGGGTCAGATATATGCTGAACAAGTCTTAAATATAACTAATCCTAGAGTTGGATTATTAAGCATTGGAGAAGAAAAAGAAAAAGGAAATAAATTAAATAAAAATACATATGAATTGATGGAAGAAGAAAACGAAATAAAAAACTTCATCGGTAATGTAGAAGGCCGAGATATTTTTAAGGGTAATTGTGATGTAATAGTTTGTGATGGTTTTGTAGGCAATATTGTATTAAAAACAACCGAAGGTGTTGCTTCCTTTGTTTTTGATTTGTTAAAAGATACTTTAACAAAAAATTTAAAATCTAAACTTGGTGCTTTGTTGCTTAAAGATGAACTGAAAAAAATGAAAGAAAAGGTAGATTATAAACAATACGGAGGAGCACCTTTGTTAGGCCTAAAAGGACTTGTAATAATAAGTCATGGAAGTTCTGATGCACAGGCAATATTTAGTGCTATTAAAGTTGCAAGAGAAGCAATTCAAAATGATGTAGTTAAAATTATTGAAAATAAATTAGAAAAGTAAATAATACGGGAGTGATAGACTAATGTATTTAAATACAAAAATATGTGATTTATTTGATATAAAATATCCAATATTACAAGGAGGTATGGCCTGGGTTGCCACTGGCGAACTTGCTTCAGCTGTTTCAAAGGCTGGTGGTCTAGGAATTATCGGAGCAGGTAATGCTCCAAAAGATGTAATTAAGGAAGAAATCCATAAAGTAAAGGAAGTTACTGATAACAATTTTGGTGTTAATATAATGCTATTATCGCCATTTGTGGATGATATAGTAGATTTAGTAATCGAAGAGAATGTTCCTGTAGTTACTACTGGTGCAGGAAATCCTGGAAAATATATAGATAGATTCAAAAAAAATAATATAAAAGTTGTACCTGTAGTATCTTCTGTAGCTTTAGCTAAAAGGTTAGTGAGAACTGGAGTTGATGCAGTAATTGCAGAAGGAACTGAAGCGGGAGGACATATTGGTGATTTAACAACTATGACTATGGTTCCTCAGCTTGCTGATGCAATTGATGTACCAATAATTGCTGCAGGAGGTATAGCCGATGGAAGAGGCTTTGCAGCCGCTTTATCATTAGGTGCTTCTGGTGTTCAAATGGGAACTAGATTTGTATGTTCTATTGAAAGTATTGCTCACGATAAATATAAAGATGCAATTAAAAAAGCAAGAGATAGAGATGCAGTAGTAACTGGAAGAAGTACTGGGCACCCTGTACGTAACTTGAAAAATAAATTAACCCGAAAAATAGATAATATGGAAAAACAAGAGGCTGCAAAAGAAAAAATTGAAGAAATGGGTGCTGGTAAATTAAGAGAAGCTGTTCGTGAGGGCAATATTGAGACTGGAAGTGTAATGGCAGGACAGATTGCTGGAATGATCGACGATGAATTGCCAGTTAAAGAAATTATTAATAATATTATAAATGAAACTATTGAGGTTATTGAGAAAAATAGAAATTATATAAGAGAATAATTTTCTCTTTTTTAGATATTACATTTTGTGGTGATACTAAAAGGAGGTAGATAAACGGCAAAATAATAAATAAGTGTTCAAAATGATTTTATATAAAGAAATACAAGAAAGGTGGATATATAAATGAGAAGAGCAACTATAACAGGTTGGGGCAAATATTTACCCTCAAACGTTATGACTAATAAAGATTTAGAAAAGATAGTTGATACAACTGATGAGTGGATACAGAAAAGAACTGGAATTAAAAAGCGTAGAATCGCTGATGAAGATACAGCGACTTCTGATTTAGCTATTGAAGCGTCTAAAAATGCTTTAGAAAAAGCAAACTTGGATCCCGAGGAGTTAGATTTAATTATTGTATCTACTGTAACTCCAGATATGGCCTTCCCAGCAACTGCTTGTATTGTTCAAGATAAAATAGGTGCAAGTAATGCAGCGGCTTTTGATCTAGAGGCTGGATGTTCAGGCTTTGTATATGGCTTGAGTGTAGGCTCACAGTTTATTGAAAGTGGTCTTTATGACAATGTATTAATAATTGGTGCAGAAACTTTGTCTAAGATCACAGATTGGGAAGATAGAAACACCTGTGTTTTATTTGGTGATGGTGCTGGAGCAGCAGTTTTACAGGCTACTGATAAAGGTGGTTTTTTAGCTTTTGATTTAGGATCTGATGGTAGTGGTGCAGATGCTTTGTATATGGAAGCAGGAGGCTCTGCAAAACCAGCTAGTTTAGAAACTGTTAAAAATAAGCAACATTACATTAGAATGGAAGGGAATCCCGTTTTTAAATTTGCTGTAAAAACTATGAAGAAAGCTTCCTTAGACGTTCTAGATAAAGCTAGTTTAACTACAGATGATATTAATTTATTAATTCCTCATCAAGCTAATACCCGGATAATTAAATCTGCTCGAAGAAGATTAAAGCTTGATGAAGATGAAGTTTATGTAAATTTACCAGAACTGGGTAATACCTCTAGTGCTTCAGTCGCTATTGCTATGGCAGAGGCTAGAGAAAATGGGAAAATTAATAATGGAGATAATGTTTTATTAGTTGCTTTTGGAGCAGGCTTAACTTGGGCTGCTGCAGCAATTGAATGGAATGAAAATATTTAAACAATTGGAGTGAGTTATTATGAGTAATCAAGTTGCTTTTGTATTTCCTGGTCAGGGTTCCCAGTATGTAGAAATGGGAAAAGATTTTTATGATAATTTTGAACTGGCTAGAAATTACTTCGATAAAGCAAATGAAATTCTAGATATAGATCTAAAAGAACTATGTTTTGAAGGTCCAGAAGATGAATTAACTGAAACTCAAAACACACAACCAGCTATTTTTACTGTAAGTATGATTGCTTACAATTTAATGAAAGAAAAGGGTGTAGAACCTTCAATGGCAGCTGGACATAGTCTAGGCGAGTATGCAGCATTGTGTGCAGCAGGAGTTTTTGATTTTGAAACAGGGCTAAAACTAGTTCGTAAAAGAGGAGAATTAATGGCATCTGCTGTTTCTGAAGGTTCAAAAGGTACAATGGCTGCAATAATTGCTTTAGATAGAAAAAAAATTGAGAAGATTTGTGAAGAAGTAAATGGTGTGTGTGAATTAGCAAATATTAATTCACCAATGCAGATTGTAATTTCAGGTGAAGTAGATGCTGTTCATGAAGCAATGGAAAAAGCTGATGAGGCTGGGGCTAAGAAAGTTGTTGAACTAAATGTAAGTTCAGCATTTCATTCCCAATTGATGGAACCAGCTAAAAACAAGCTTAAAGATTATATTAATAATATTAATTTTAACAATCCTGAAATACCCGTGATTGCAAATAGTACAGCTGATTTTGTGGAGACTGACAAAGAGATTGTATCAGCTTTAGAAAAACAACTGACAAATCCGGTTAGATGGGTAGAAAGTATGGAATTGATGGGAGATAATGATGTAGAACTCGCTTTTGAAGTAGGTCCAGGCCGAGTTTTGAAAACATTAATGAGGAGAATAGATCGTTCCATTAAAACATACAATATACAGGATAAAGCTAGTTTAGAAAAAGCATTGAAAAAAATATAAATCAGGAGGTTTATTTAATATGAGTAATAGAGTTGTAATTACAGGACTTGGAGTAGTATCTTCATTAGGAATGGAGATTGATAAGTTCTGGAATAATATTGTAAATGGACAATCAGGTATTTCAAAAATAGAAAGTTTTGATACAGAAGAATATCCAAGTAAAATTGGTGCCGAAATAAAAGAATTTGATCCTAATGAATATATTGACCGTAAAGATGCTAAAAGAATGGCGGTTTTCACTCAGTACGCTGTTGTTGCAGCTATCAAAGCGCTTCAAGACGCTGGTTTAGAAGTTACTGATGATATTGCAAATGAGGTAGGTGTATTAATAGGTTCTGGTATTGGTGGAATAGAAGTATTTGAAAAACAAATAGGAAGACTAGTTAATAGAGGACCTAAAAGGATTAGTCCTTTCTTTATTCCTATGATGATCTCAAATATGGCTGCTGGACAAGTAGCGATTTATGCTAATGCAAAAGGACCAAACAGTAATGAAGTAACTGCTTGTGCTTCTGGAACTCATTCAATTGGTGAAGCTATGGAAATTATAAAAAGAGGAGACGCGAAGGTAATGATAGCAGGTGGCTCTGAAGCTTCTGTTACTCCTTCTGCAGTTGCAGGTTTTAGTAACATGAAAGCTCTTTCAACTAGAAATGATGAACCTCAAAAAGCTAGTAGACCTTTTGATAAAGAAAGAGATGGTTTTGTAATTGGTGAAGGAAGTGGAATAGTAGTTCTTGAAGATTATGAATTTGCCAAGAAAAGAGGAGCAAATATTATAGCTGAAGTTAGCGGATATGGAATGTCTGCAGATGCTTATCATATGACTCAACCAGCTCCTAATGGAGCAGGTGCTTATAGAGCAATGGAAATGGCGGTTAATAAAGCTAATTGTTCTTATGATGATATAGGTTATATTAATGCCCATGGTACATCTACACCTTTTAATGATAAGCTAGAAACTCAGGCTATTAAAGATTTATTTGAGAGTCATGCAGATGAATTAGCTGTTAGCTCTACAAAATCAATGACAGGACATTTATTAGGTGCTGCTGGAGGAATTGAAGCAGTAATTTCAACTCTGGCCTTAAGAGATGATGTTCTACCTCCAACTATAAATTATGAAAATGAGGATCCAGAATGTGATCTAGACTATGTTCCAAATGAAGCTAGAGAAGTTAAGAATCTTAAAGCTGTTCTTTCAAACTCCTTTGGGTTTGGTGGACAGAATGCATGTATTGTATTAAATAAAGTTGATTAAACATAAAAAAACAAGGTACAGGAATTTTCCTGTACCTTGTTTAAAACATTTACATATTTAAGATTAATTAAAAAGTTTCCCAGTGTATAACTTCATCTAATTCTTTTTTATCTGGTTGAGGATTTTCATCTGGGTAACCTACTGTTATAATAGAAATCAGCTTATATTCTTCAGGTACCCCTAAAAGTTCCTTTACTTTGGAAGCGTGGGGTTTACCCTCTGTATAACTTCCAATCCAACAGGTACCTAATCCTAGTTCGTTAGCAGCTAACATAATATATGTGCTCACATTAGAACCATCTTCAAGATGATGATTAACATCTTCACTAAACACTGCTATACAAGCTGGAAACTCCTTGTCTTGATCAATATATTCTTCTAATTTTTCAATCTTATCATCTTCTGTTACAACAACGAATTGCCAAGGTTGTACATTATTGGCTGTTGGTGCATATCTAGCTGTTTCTACAATTTTTTCTAATTTGTCTTTTTCAACTTCTTTTTCTTTAAATTCTCTAATTGCTCTTCTAGATTTCAATAATTTAATACCTTTCAATATTATATCCCCCTCTTTTTAATAATACTTTGACCATAATCATTATATTAGATATATTATTGGAAAACATTATAAAATATAACGAAATAACCGACTAAAAATTGTTTATAATTACAAAAGGAAAAAGAGGAATATATTGAGAATTAGTATATAGTAGGGAATAATTGAGGTACTTACCAATATTTTGTTTTTAATGTATAAATTTTAATCTTATAATAGGAGGTGAGGAAAAAATTCAATAGATTACACTTAACATGCTATATTTTAAAAGGAGGAATAATAAATGGAGTCAAAAAAGAAAAATGATAAAGCTATCAGAGATGTAAATAAACTTCCTAAAGCGCAAGCTGTTTTCTTAGGTTTACAACACGCGCTTGCTATGTTTGGTGCTACTATTTTAGTTCCTATTTTAACCGGATTACACGTTTCAGTTGCATTGTTTACAGCAGGTGTGGGTACTTGGTTATTTCACTTTATTACTAAGAAAAAGGTACCTGCTTATTTAGGTTCTTCATTTGCATTTATTGCACCTATTTCATTAGTTGTTGAACAACATGGTGGTATTCCAGCTGCACAGGGTGGTATTATTGTAGCAGGTTTAATTTATGCAATTGTTGCATTTATCATTTATAAAGTAGGACCTAGTTTAATTAAAAAGATTTTCCCACCAGTTGTTACTGGTCCAGTTATTATACTTATTGGTACAATATTAGCTCCAACTGCAATTGATATGTCAACTGGAAGTACTCTTAATGTTGTTGTGGCTATTGCCGCTTTAGCTGGTGCAGTAATTGCAGCTGTATTTGCAAAAGGATTCTTCAAACTTGTACCTATTATTGTTGGTCTAGTATCTGGTTATATCGTGGCAGTTATAGTAGGTATAGTTGACTTTTCACCTGTAGCAAATAGTGCTTGGATAGGTCTTCCTGAATTTACAGTACCGTCATTTAATGTAACTGCTATTACGATGATAGCACCCGTTGCTATAGTTTCTATGGTTGAACACGTCGGTGACGTTTTAGCCATCAGTGAGACAATAGGTAAAGGTAGAGAACTAGTGACTGATCCTGGTATTCATAGAACTATGCTCGGTGATGGTGTAGCTACAGCTGTTGCTGGTATATTTGGTGGACCACCAAATACCACATATGGAGAAAACACTGGTGTACTAGCTATTACTAAAGTATATGACCCTGTAGTTATGAGAATTGGTGCTACATTTGCTATTGCTATGGCACTTATTCCTAAGTTTGGAGGATTAATTCAAACTATACCTAATCCAGTTATTGGTGGTATTTCCTTCCTACTATACGGAATGATAGCAACTATTGGTATTAGAACATTAGTTGAAAGTCAAACCGATCTTAAGATTTCAAGAAACTTAGTAATAGTTGCAACAATTATTGTCCTCGGTCTTGGTGGGGCAACACTTCAACTTGGAAGAGTAGAATTTTCTAGTTTAGCACTTGCAGCTCTTGCAGGCGTTCTCTTGAATTTAATTCTTCCTGGTGGAGAAGAAGAATTTGCTAAGGCGTAATTAAAATATAATATAGTTATAATATTTAATAATTAAGATACTTATATTATTTACAATAAAGGCAACCTTCTGGGTTGCCTTTTTTTATTTAACATTAACAAAGATATAAATAATTTGTAAAAATTTATTGTGAGTTCTTCCATATTTAAGATATCTATGTTATAATACTATATGTATTATTCACAAATAAACTTTCTCGGGATGGTGAAATTGATGAAAGAGTTAATTGGAATAACTATAGCTGAAGCTTTGAATCTAGAAAAAATGAGTGAGGTTGAAGTATTAGCCGGGAAAAAAGGGTTAAACCGTCATATAACAAAAGTTAATATAATGGAAGTACCGGATATTGTTGATTGGGTAAAGGAAGGTGAGCTTTTATTTACTACTCTTTATTCAATTAAGGATGATGAAGATGCCTTGAAAAATTTAGTACCTAAATTAGCTGAAAAGAATTTGGCAGGTTTAGGTATAAAGCCTGGTAGATATATAAATGAAATACCAGAATTTATGGTAAAACAGGCTGAAGAAAATGATTTTCCTTTATTAAAAATTCCGTATGATTTCTCATTTTCTGAATTTATTAATCCAATTTTAAGTGAAATATTAAATGTCCAAACTAAATTTTTAGAAAAAACCCTCAATATTCATGAAGTATTAACTAATACAGTACTATATGAAAATGGTTTAGATCGTTTATCTACTGTTTTAGTAGATATGATAAAAAACCCGGTCTTAATTACTGATTCTAACATGGCAATTATGTCTTATTCTATTCCTGATGAATATACCAATATGCTTTCCAAAGAAGATTTATTAGATACTGTAAAAATAAATGGAAACCGTGAAACGGAAGAAGAAATATATGGTTATCGTTGTAAGAAAAAGTCGGTTTCATTAGCTGGAAAAAATGTAGATTTAATAAAAATACCCATTATAACCCCTAATAATCATTTTGGGTATCTATTTGCATGGGAATATGAAAAAACTATCAATAAGCTAGATATTTCAACATTGAAATGGGCAAGCACTATCGCAGCATTAGATATTTTAAATAAAAGGTCTATTGCCAATGTAGAGTTGAAATATAAAAATGAACTTCTCTATGACATTTTAAAAGGTAAACTTAATAATAAACAAACTATTGTAAATAGAGGAAAAAACATGGGAATGGATTTAGATAAAGGTTTTCATGTAGTTGTATTTGAATTAAAGGAACTAATTTCAAAGCAGTTTAAAAATAAAGGGCTTTTAAATGAAAATATTCAGAAAAACTATCTTGAATCTACCAAAAGAATTATTGATGACGATATTATAATGGGAGATTTAGGTACTTATTTGATTGCTTTATATCCAGGAGAAGAGGAGGATAAAGAAGCTGTTAAAGATTTTTCTGATAAAGTATTAAATGTTATTGATCAAGAAGATAGAGAATTAGTAAATGTTGGAGTTGGAAATTATCAAGAAGATATTATTAATTTAAATGAAAGTTATTCACAAGCTAAAAGGGCTATAAATGTTGCAAATAAGCTTAAAAAAGATAATCAAATTTATTTCTTTGAAGAGTTAGGTGTATATAAACTTTTATATAAAATAGATAAAGATGAAAAGAATAGTTTTCTTGAAAACTCAATTATACCTTTATTAAATTATGATAAAGCTCATAATACTGAACTTCTTAAAACTCTAAGAGCCTTTTTTGAAGAAAACGGTAATCTAACCAATGTTGCTAAGAAAATTTACATACACTATAATACTGTTCATTATCGCTTACAAAGAATTGAAAAGATTACTGGTCTGAGTTTAGACAATCCAGATGATAAATTAAATTTAGAAATAGCATTAAAAATGCTTAATTTTACTGATATTTTAGGTGGAGAAAATGTACAATAGAGTAATTGAAGGAGACTTAGTATTTGAAAATTATGGGCTAACTGGAAAAATTGCAAATATATTTGATCAC
Source organism: Halanaerobiales bacterium (assembly GCA_021736945.1). Classification (GTDB taxonomy): domain Bacteria; phylum Bacillota; class Halanaerobiia; order Halanaerobiales; family M55B127; genus M55B127. The sequence continues at coordinate 18,787 of JAIPEX010000011.1, forward strand.
GTTATCAATATTAGAACTGAAAAAGATAAAGGTTTTGCTCTGATAGATACAAAAGTTGTAGATGCACCCTATCATTTGAAATTAGCTGATGTTACTTTTCAAAAAATACATCGGAAAATGAGAAATAACTCGACTATCATTTTACAAAATGATAGAATTAATTATGATAATAGAACAGTTAAAATTGATGAAAAAGAAAAATTTTTTGGCAAAATTGGCGAAATCAATACAATTGATAAAGAAAAAATAATAAAATTAATTGAAAATGTTATTAATGAATCCCAAGATTTAGGCAGTTTAGACAAAACTATTTTAAATCATAAAAATATATTAAATAATAATAAAGAATTTAATCTAAATTCTCTTCAAAAACAATTTTATAAAATATTGAGTTCAATAATATCTAATGAACACAATCTTTCGGATTTATTAGGACTTGGTATCGGCTTAACTCCAACTGGTGATGATTTTATAGTGGGTTATCTTTCTGCAGTAGAAGCTGGTTTGGTAGATGATAAATTGAATATTAGAGAAGGTTTAAAAAATTTGAATATTTTCAAATTAACTACTAGAGTAAGTGCACTTCATGTAAAAGGTGCCTTAAACCATAGTTTCAACGGAAAAGTTGTGAATTTATACAACAATATAGGATTGAATTCTAATAAGTTTATTAAAAGTGCCAAAGAACTTTTAAAAATAGGGAGCAGTTCTGGTTTGGATACGTTATCAGGAATATATTTTGCTCTTACTATTTCAAATTACAATAAAATAGTATAAATATTGTAAAATTTCCACAAAGGTAATTTGTCTTAAATTATTGAATAAATTATATTGGAAACAAACATTATAATATAAATTTTTTAAGGGAGGGACTCAGTTGAAAGATAAAATTAAAGAACTAAAGGAAAAAAGAGAGAAAATATCTCAGGGTGGTGGCCCAAAAAGAATTGAAAAACAACACAATAAAGGGAAGTTAACTGCCCGAGAAAGAATTGACAAATTGTTTGATGACGGTAGTTTTCAAGAAATTGGTATGTTTGTAGAACATCATTCACAAGATTTAGGTATGGATGAAAAAGAAATACCTGCTGATGGTGTTATTACTGGCCAAGGTACAATTAATGGTCGCTCAGTCTTTGTATATGCACAAGACTTTACTACAATGGGCGGTTCATTAGGAGAGATGCATGCTAAAAAGATTTGTAGAGTTATGGATTTAGCTAAAAAAGCAGGTGCACCTTTTATTTCACTTCTAGATTCAGGTGGAGCAAGAATTCAAGAAGGTGTAAATTCACTCAAAGGTTATGGTGAAATCTTTAGAAGGAATACAGATAATTCTGGTGTAATTCCACAGATTTCTGTTATATTAGGTCCATGTGCTGGTGGAGCAGTTTATTCTCCAGCTATTACAGATTTTGTTTTTATGGTTGACCACACTTCAAAAATGTTTATTACAGGTCCTCAAGTAGTAAAATCAGTAACAGGAGAAGAAGTAAGTGCTGAAGAATTAGGCGGAGGTTCTACTCATAATCAAGTTAGTGGAGTAGCTCATTTCTTAGCCGACAATGAAGAAAGAAGTTTTGAACAAATAAAAAGATTGATTTCATTTATTCCAAATAATAATTTAGAAGGACCTTCTGTAAAAGAAACAAATGATTCTCCAGAAAGAATAGAAGAAGACCTTCAAGATATAGTTCCTATTAATCCAAATAAAGCTTATGATGTAAGAGATGTAATCAATAAGGTAGTAGATGATCAAGACTTTTTTGAAGTTCATAAATATTTCGCAAAAAATATTGTTGTAGGTTTTGCTAGATTAAATGGACGTTCTGTTGGTATCATTGCTAATCAACCTAATTTTAAAGCTGGTACTTTAGATATTGATTCATCAGATAAAGCTGCTAGATTCATTAGGTTCTGTGATTCCTTTAATATTCCGATTGTTTCATTAGTAGATGTTCCTGGATATCTACCTGGTGTAGAACAGGAATATGGCGGAGTAATCAGGCACGGTGCTAAATTACTTTATGCTTATTCAGAAGCTACAGTACCTACTGTTACATTGATTTTAAGAAAAGCTTATGGTGGAGCATATATCGCTATGAATAGTAGACACCTTGGAGCTGATTATGTATTTGCTTGGCCTAATGCAGAAATTGCTGTTATGGGTCCAAAAGGAGCTGCTAATGTTATCTTTAGAAAAGAGATTAAAAATGCAGATGATCCTGATAAAAAACGCCAAGAAAAAATAGATGAATACAGAGAAAGTTTTGCAAATCCATATCAAGCAGCTTCAGAAGGTTATGTAGATGATGTAATAGACCCACGTAATACAAGACCAAGAATTATTATGGCATTAGAATCAGTTATTAGTAAACAAGAAAGTAAACCAAACAAAAAACACGGTAATATACCTTTATAGAATTCAAAAGGGAGGCATAAATGTGAATCCTCTAGAACTTTTAAGAGACCCATCTTTAGTACAATCGATGACATTAAGCGAAAAATTAATTTCGGGTCTTCAGGTTGCTATTTTGGGGATGTCAATAGTGTTTACAATTTTAATACTGTTGATGTTGGTTTTGAAATTATTAGAAATAATTTTTTCAGAAGATATGGATTTCAAAGAAGATGTTAGTGAAACCCAAACCACAGTACCTGAATATGAACCTGAAATAGACAGAAATGACGAAAAAGTTGCTGCAATTATGGCAGCTATTATGAGTTTGGAAAATGTAAGTAAGAGCAAATTTAGAATAAAAAAAATAACAAGAACTGAAGACGATGTGCCAATCTGGGGTAGAGTTGCCCGCGGTGGCGGAATAACAGAAAATAACAAAGGAGAGTTATTATGAGCAGAAAATTTAAAGTAAAAGTTAATGATGAAGAATATGAAGTTGAAGTAGAAGAAGTTCAAACTGATGGTCAAAGTATTGAAAGAAGCGAAACTCAAACTACTCAAAAAACTACAAAAACACAAAGTAGTTCAACAAAAACTTCAAAATCAAAACCTAGTCCAAGTCCAAAACCAAAAGCTAAAAAGAAATCTAAACCTTCTTCTGGCCCTAGCTTAGGTGGAGGTTCTGTTGAAGCTCCTATGACTGGTACAGTATTAGAAGTAAAAGTCAGTGAAGGTGATGAAGTTGCAAATGGTGACCTATTACTGGTACTTGAAGCAATGAAAATGGAAAATGAAGTCTATGCACCCGCTTCCGGTAAAGTTACAGAAGTAAATGTTAAAAACGATCAAAAAGTTGAAGCTGGGGAAGTATTAATAGTTATAGAATAAGTTATATTATGATAGGAGGTAAGAAAATTGGTACAGGTTTTTATAGAGTTTTTACAAGGAACCGGGATAGTGGCTCTGGATATTCCTCAAATAGTGATGATTATAATATCTTTAGGCCTCTTATATCTTGGTATCGTTAAACAATATGAACCTCTGTTATTAGTACCGATAGCTTTCGGTATGCTATTAGTTAATCTACCATTAACTAATCTAATGATTCATGCTGCTGATGGCAAACCAGCTGGTTTATTTAGATATTTCTACATGGGAAATGCTTTAGGTATATTTCCCCCATTAATATTTTTAGGAATCGGTGCAATGACAGATTTTGGTCCATTAATAGCTAATCCTAAAAGTTTATTACTAGGTGCAGCAGCTCAGGTTGGAATTTTCATTACATTTTTAGGTGCTATTTTATTAGGTTTTACCGGACAACAAGCTGCTCCTATTGGAATAATAGGTGGAGCAGACGGTCCAACTGCTATATATTTAGCAGGTCAATTGGCTCCAGAGTATTTAGGGGCAATTGCAATCGCTGCTTATTCATATATGGCATTAGTTCCTGTTATCCAACCACCAATTATTAGAGCGTTAACTAGTGAAAAGGAAAGAAAGATAAAAATGGAACAGCTAAGACCTGTTTCAAAAACAGAAAAAATATTATTTCCAATATTAGTTACAATTGTAGTATTATTATTATTACCAGATGCTGCTCCTTTAATCGGTATGTTAATGATTGGTAATCTATTTAAAGAAAGTGGTGTCGTGGATCGTTTAAGCGAAACCGCTCAAAATTCATTAATCAATATAGTAACCATCTTATTAGGTATTGCAGTTGGAGCTAGTGCTTCTGCAAGTAAATTCTTACAAGTTGATACCATTCAGGTATTATTAATAGGTGTAGTAGCATTTGCAATTGGTACAACAACCGGAGTATTACTAGGTAAATTAATGAATAAATTATCTAGTAACAAAATTAATCCTATGATTGGTGCTGCAGGTGTATCGGCTGTACCAATGGCGGCGAGAGTTGTGCAAAAGGAAGGTCAAAGAGCAGATTCATCAAACTTTCTTTTGATGCATGCTATGGGGCCTAACGTTGCAGGAGTTATAGGTTCTGCTGTTGCAGCTGGTGTAATGATGTCAATATTTGCATAATTCATTATACAAAATATACGCTAAATATTTATTAGTTTTCACAAAGGGAATTACTATCTAAATCAAGAAATTTGTATAATAGTGCTAAAAAACATAGTGCTAAAAAACTAGGAAACTATAAATATTTGATCTTGTAGAAAGGGGTGGTATTGGTAAAGGGTCGCTAAGTGTAAAAACTTATTGTTAATATTAAGCTAATAAACAAACTTAAACAAAAATAAAAATAAAATTCTCAAGGAGGAATTAATAATGTTTAAAGAAAGTCCAGTTGAAGTTTCACAAGAAGAAATTACTTTTAAGGTGGAAGAATTAGAACCGTTTTTGAGTGCACCTCAATTAGATATGGCTACACCAGAACCATGTAAAATCGAATTGAAAGATGGCTCAACTATGTTAATCAGAGAAGTTAAAAAAGAAGAAATTCCAATGTTGTTAGACTATGTTAAAAATTTCATGGAGCAAGGTTCAAAAGACTTCTATGATATAGTAGGAGCTAGAGTATATGCTGAGCTTTTAGGATATTTAAGAAACCGTCTAAAAGATCCTTATCTCTTTGTAGGAGCTATTGATGGTGAAATCGTTGGTTTTGCTAACGGTCGTGTAAGAGACAAAGATGTAAACATTTCACTTCATACAATGGCATTCAAAAGAGGTTTAAGAATTGGTGCAACATTATATTACAGAAAACTAGTTTATGCTTTTGAAGAGCAAAAAAATGAAGAAGTTAGATCAACATTTGAAAGTTATAATGGTCTAAAACGCTGGGGTATTGGAATGGCTCAACCTTCCTATCCTTATCCAGAATATCAACACGAACTCGGTGGAGCAAGAGTATTCTATGTTGATCAACAATACTGGAATGCAGCAGTTAAAGACTATGTAAGTCAAATGGTAGGTAACGAACTAGACTTTGATGTAGAAGATGAATTACTCAAGAAAAATGAAGACTTAGTTCTTCCAGAAGGAGTAAATGTTTAAGTAAAATTAGACAAGCAATGTAAAAATAATTCCCCACTCTAAGTTATTTGGGGTGGGGATTCTTTTTAAAAAGGAGTTGTTAATATGGCTAAAAAAGCTCTAGTTAAAGAGGGTACCTATTTTGACTCTGTTACTTTGATGTCAATTTCAACTGATATTAAAGCTATAGATGGAGTTAATGAAGCTACAATTGTTATGGGTACTGATGCTAATAAAGGAATATTAGAAACTGCTGGATTATTATTACCAGAAGCAGAAGAAGCTAAACCTAATGATCTGGTAATTGTAATCGACGGTGAAGAAGATGTTTTAGATAAAGCAATTGAAAAAACAAATGAAAAATTAGCAGAACAGAAGTCTTCTTCTGATGATGAAGAAGATTATAATCCTGGTTCATTAGATGGAGCAATAGACGTACAACCTGATTCTAACTTAGTAATTATATCAGTACCTGGAGAATATGCAGCACGTGAGGCCAGAAAGGCTTTAAAACGCGGACTGCATGTTATGTTGTTTAGTGATAATGTTCCAGTGGAAGATGAAATCGAACTAAAACAAATGGCTTCCGAAAGAAATCTATTACTAATGGGTCCTGATTGTGGTACTTCCATTATAAATGGAGCTCCATTGGCTTTTTCTAATGTAGTTAGCCGTGGACCAGTTGGTATTGTTGCTGCATCAGGTACAGGAGCACAAGCTGTTTCTTCATTAGTAGATAGACAAGGTGTAGGTCTTACTCAGGTAATTGGTACCGGTGGCCGTGACCTTAAATCTAAAGTTAAAGGTATTGAAATGATCAAAGATATGAAAGCATTGGATAGAGATGAAGATACAGAAGTAATTGTCTTAGTCTCAAAACCACCTGCAAAAGAAGTTAGTGAAAAAATCATGGAAGAAGTTAAAAAATTAAATAAACCAGTGATAGTTAACTTCTTAGGTGGAGATCCTTCAGTAGTTGAAGGAACTGATGCTATTTGGACTGATACACTAGAAGATGCAGCATTAGAAGCCGCAGCCTTTATAAAAGGTAAAGATGAAGTTGGTGGTTTAAGCTTAACTGAAGACGAAGTTAATGAAATAGCTGCTGAAGAAACTTCTAAAATGAGCGATGAACAAAAATATTTAAGAGGTCTTTATACCGGTGGAACTCTATGTAGTGAAGCGGTTATTCTATTAACAGAAAAATATGGAGAAATGTATTCCAATATTCCATTAAAAGAAGAATTAGGATTAAAAGAAGACCTTGCAAGCATAGAAAATACTGTTATTGACCTTGGGGAAGATGAATTTACAAGAGGTAAGCCCCATCCAATGATTGAACCATCCTTAAGAAATGATAGAATGCTAAAAGAGGCTGAAGATAAAGAATTAGCAGTTGTACTTATTGATGTAGTATTAGGATATGGTTCACACGAAGATCCTGCTGGTGAAGTTGCTAAAGCAATTGAAAAAGCAAAAGAAAAAGTAGCTGATCGTGGTGGATATTTATCAGTTATTGCATCAGTATGTGGGACTGAAAAAGATCCTCAAAATCTTCAAGCACAGGAAGAAAAATTACGTCAGGTTGGAGCTAAAGTACTCCCCACAAATGTTCAGGCTGTGCGTGTAGCAAGTAAAATTCTAAGTGATCTAAATTAAGGGGGAGAGATAATATGACTAAGAAATTAGAAGAATTATTCAAAGAAGATTTAAATGTAATTAATATTGGTCTAGAATCTTTTGCCGAAAACTTAAAAGATGAAGGATATAATGCAGTTCAGGTTGACTGGAAACCACCCGCAGGTGGAGATAAAGAAATGGCTGGACTATTAGATGATATTGAAAAATTAAGTGAAAAGATTAAAGCTGCAAACGAAAAAGCAGTAGAAAAAATGCAAAAAAGTGAACCAGTTGTTGTTGATGTTCAAACTGCAAAAGATGCCCTACCAGATTTCGAAGGTAAAATGATTTTACATGCAGCTCCTCCCGAAAAATGGGAAGATATGTCAGGACCTATGCAAGGTGCTGCTATCGGAGCCTGTATTTATGAAGGTTGGGCTGATGATGAAGAATCCGCAAGAGAACTATTAGATGCTGGTGAAGTTACTTTTGATGCTGCTCATCACCATAATGCTGTTGGTCCGATGACAGGTATCGTATCACCTTCAATGCCTGTTTGGGTAGTTGAAAACAAAACTTATGGTAATAAGGCATTTACTACCTTGAATGAAGGTTTAGGTAAAGTTCTTAGATTTGGAGCTAATGGTCCTGAAGTTATTGAAAAGCTAAAATGGATGGAAAATACATTAGGTCCAGCTCTTGGAGAAGCTTTAAGAAAAACCGAAGAAGGTATAAATCTTAAAAATATAACATCACAGGCTTTACACATGGGAGACGAAGTTCATAATCGTAACAAAGCTGCTACTTCCCTATTCATTAGAGAAATTACACCATTCTTATTAGAAACCGATTATTCGAATGATGTAATTAAAGACATTATTGAATTTATGGGAGGTAACGAACACTTCTATCTAAATCTTTCCATGCCTGCTTCCAAAGCAACAATGGATGCAGCTCACGGAATTGAATATAGTACTGTTCTTACCGCTATGGCAAGAAATGGTGTACGTTTTGGAATTAGAGTTAGTGGCTTAGGAGACGAATGGTTTGTAGGACAAGCTCAAAAAGTTGACGGATTATACTTCCCAGGATATACTGAAGAAGACGCATGTCGTGATTTAGGAGATAGTACAATTTCTGAAACTGCCGCAGTTGGTGGATTTGCAATGGCTGCAGCTCCTGCAATTGTTGGTTTCGTAGGAGGTACTGTTTCTGATTCAATAAGATTTACAAGAGATATGTATGAAATTACAGTTGATGAAAATGATAACTTCACAATTCCACCTCTAAACTTTAGAGGAACTCCTACTGGTATTGATCTACTTAAAATTATTGAAACTGGTATTTTACCAGCAATCAATACTGGTATTGCTCATAAAGAGCCTGGAATTGGTCAAATTGGTGCAGGATTAGTAGATCCTCCCGAAGAATGCTTTAGATCAGCAATTAGGGCTTTTGCCCAAAAATACATTAAATAAAAGGAGAGATATAAATGGAAATATATGACTTAACTCAAAAAATAGGTGTTTCTACACCACCCTGGCCTACTTACGAACCTCTAGAAATGAAATACTTTAAGCGTCTTTCAACTGAGAGAGTGAATGGACAGATTATTAAAACTAGTAATCACATTGGTACTCACTTAGATGGTGAAAGACACTTCTGGACAGCTGGTAGAGACATGGCAAGTGTACCACTAGATGATTTATTTGGAGACGGTGTTATCGTTGACCTTAGTGATGCAGTTGGTGACTATGATATCTATACATCAGAAATGATCGAAGAAAGAGTAGATGTAAAAGAAGGCGATATCTTAATTATCAATACTGGCTACCATAAGTATGGTTGGGATCAACCAGAAGCAGATGAAGAAAGATATTTCATGAAACATCCTGGACCAAATATGGAATTTGCTTTCTGGGCAATGGAGAAAAAGCTTAAGTGGATCGGTGTTGACTGTGGTTCTGCAGATCACCCAATGAACACAGTTTGTAAAAAATTAAGACCAGATCTAGCTAAAGAAGCAGAAGAACACTTAGGCAAACCATTAGATGAAATATTCTCTCATGAAGAAAGTAGACAACTTATGCATACTAAGCTATTCCCTGAAGGAATTATTCATGCTGAAAACATTGGTGGAGAAATTGATAAACTTCTCAACCAAAGAGTAAAAATTGGATTCTTCCCTTGGAAAGGTGTAGACTTAGAATCAAGTATAGGTCGTTGTGTAGCATTTAAAGAATAAATATAATAATACGGAATCCTGCGCGTTCGCGGGATTCCTTTCTTTACTTTTAAAATTATCTATAAATAATGGAGGTTTTTAAATGAAATTAACAATCGCATTAGGTGGTAATGCAATATTACAACCAGGACAAGATGGAACTGCTGATGAACAATTCCATAATGTTCTATCTACTGCTGAACAGATCGGTCAGTTAGTTAAAGATGGACATGAAGTGGTAATTACTCATGGTAATGGTCCACAAGTTGGTAATATTTTAATACAACAAGATAAAGCTAGAGATTCTGTACCAGCTATGCCTCTTGATGTTTGTGGCTCACAAACTCAAGGTTTTATAGGATATATGTTACAGAATAGTTTATATAATGTATTTGCTGAATTAGGTTTAGATAGAAATGTAGCTACAGTAGTAACACAAGTGTTAGTAGATAAAGAAGATAGCGCTTTTGATAACCCAACTAAACCTGTAGGTCCATTTTATGATAAAGCACATGCAGAAAAAATGATGGAAGAAAAGAATGAAAATTGGATTGAAGATAGTGGTCGTGGATGGAGAAAAGTTGTACCTTCTCCAATTCCAGAAAGTATTATAGAATCACCAATTATTAATGATCTAGTAAGAAATGGAGAAATTGTAATTGCATCCGGTGGTGGAGGAATCCCCGTTGTTAAAGAAGAAAATAAGATTCATGGAGTAGAAGCAGTTATTGATAAAGATAGAGCTGGCTGTCTTCTAGCTGAAGAAATTGAATCTGACATTTTCTTAGTATTAACTGATGTTTCCAATGCATATATTAACTATGGTCAAGAAGATGAAGAAGCTATTGGTGAAATTAGTATTGAAGATATGCAAGAGCATATTGAAAAAGGTCATTTTGGTGAAGGCAGTATGAAGCCAAAAGTACAAGCTGCTGTTGATTTTGTAAGAAATGGTGGACAAAAAGCAATAATAACTTCAATTGAAAAAGTTAGTGAAGCTGTCCATGGTGAAGCAGGAACTAGAATTACAAAGTAGAGTTTTTAAGATATTGATGGAGGTGAAATATATTAATGATTAATGAATTTGAATATTTTAAGCCTGAAAGTTTAGAAGAAATATTTGACATATTAGAAAATAATGAAGGCGAAACAGCGTTATTGGCAGGTGGAACCGACTTATTTGTAAACATGAAACACAGAGTAAAAAAACCTGATAATATTATTGATGTAAAAGGTATTGAAGACTTTTCAAAGATAGAAGAAAGAGAAGAAGGCTTATTTATAGGTGGAACTGTAACTTGCAACCAAATAATCGAAAGTGAACTGGTGAATCAAGACTATGAAATACTTGCTGAAGCATCATTAGAAGTTGCAGCTCACCAGGTTCGTAATAGAGCAACTGTTGTTGGAAATTTATGTACTACTTCACCTGGAGCTGATATGTTTCCAGGACTGTTAGTCTTAAATACAAAAGTATTAATTGAAAGTAAAAATGGTAATAGAGAAGTTCCTTTAAATGAATTTGCTACTGGTGTCAAAAGTAATGTTTTAAAAGACAATGAGGTTGTTAGAGGCGTTTTAGTCAAAAAACATGCTGATGATGGCAGAGGTGCTTATATAAAGAAAAGAAGAACAAGAGGTGCTGATCTTAGTGCAATAGGTGTAGCAGGATATTTATCTGAGGAAGAAGAATATCTAGCATTTGGCCTCGGTGCTGTTGCCCCCACTCCAGTATTTGTAGATGTAAGTGACATTTTCTTTGGAGAGGGAACATATGAAGAAAAATTAGAAAAAATTCAAGATAAAATTCTTGAGAATATTAATCCAATTGATGATGTTCGCAGCACTAAAAAATATAGAAAGAAAATGGCTCAAGTTTATACTAGAAGAATTCTTTCCAGACTATGGAAAGCAGGTGATAAGTAATGAGAACTATTGAATTAACAGTAAATGGTAGAGTTCATAGATTAGATGTTAAAGAAAATGACATTCTTCTTGACGTACTAAGAAAAAAATTAAATTTAACTGGTGCAAAAGAAGGTTGCGGTGAAGGTGAATGTGGTGCTTGTACCGTCATTATGGATGGTGAAGCAGTCACAAGTTGCTTAGTTTTAGCCGTTGAAGCTGATGGAACAGAAATAGAAACTATCGAAGGACAGTCAATAGGTGAAGAGATTAGTGATATCCAGGAAGCGTTTATAGAAGAAAATGCTATCCAGTGTGGTTTTTGTACTCCTGGAATGGTTATGACTACAAAGGCTTTATTGGATGAGAATCCTAATCCTTCTGATGAAGATATTGATATTGCTTTATCTGGTAATATCTGTCGCTGTACAGGATATTATTCAATTAGAGATGCGGTAAAACGTGCAGCTGAGAAGAAGGGAGGTAACAAATAGTGACTGAAGAAATGATTGGAAAAAGTGTAAAGAGAGTTAAGGCTTTAGAAAAAGTAACTGGTAATGCTACTTTTGTGCATGATATGGAAGTCCAAGGAATGCTTCATGCTAAAATGAAGTTAAGTCCACATGCACATGCTAAAATCGTTGATATAGATACTTCAAAGGCAGAAAGATTACCTGGTGTTTGGTCAGTATTAACTGGAAAGGATCTTCCTTATAAAGTAGGTCTTTATTTAGTTGATAAAGATATTTTGGCCGTTGATAAAGTTAGATACCAGGGTGAACCAGTTGCTGCAGTTGCTGCAGAAACTGAAGAAATAGCTTCTAAAGCTATTGAACTTATTGAAGTTGAATATGAAGAATTAGAATATGTATTAGATGTTAAAGAAGCAGCTAAAGAAGATGCTCCTTTAGTTCATGAGAATATGGGTGAATTAGAAAGTGCACCTGTTTTCTTCCCAAAAGAAGGGACTAATATTGCTCATCATACTAAAATAAGAAAAGGTGATATTGGCCAAGGTTTTAAAGAAGCAGACTACATTATAGAAAATGAATTTGAATTACCAATGGTTGACCATACTGCTATGGAGACACATACTTCAATTGCACAATGGTTACCTGGTAAAAAAGTAAAAATATGGTCTAGTGCTCAATCTCCTTTTGCTGTAAGAAATCTTTTAGCAAATGGATTGAGATTAAACCATCAAGATATAGAAGTTAATGTACCTTATGTTGGTGGTGGTTTCGGTGGTAAAGCTGGAATTCACTTCGAACCACTAGTTACTTGTCTTTCTAGAGCTTCTGAAGGAAGACCTGTAAAAATTGTAATGTCTAGAATGGAAGAATTTAATTCTGTTCCTGTTAGACAGGGTCTTTATTCTAAATTGAAAACTGGTGTAACAAAAGATGGAGATATTGTTGCACAAGAAACAGAATTTCTCTGGGACAGTGGTGCTAATGCAGACTATGGAGTAAATGTTACAAGAGCTGCTGCAACAGCTGGTGCTGGTCCATATGAGATAGATAATGTTAAATTAGATTCTAAAACTGTTTATACAAATAAAATATTCGGAACTGCTTATCGTGGTTTTGGACACTTAGAAATTTTATGGGCAGTTGAAAGACAAATGGACTTAGTTGCAGATGAAATTGGAATGAGTCCTTATGAATTTAGAATGAAAAATGCTCTTAGAAGAGGATCTGAAACAATTACCGGTGAACACATTGGTGAATCACATGGTAAAATTACAGAATGTTTAGAAGCAGTCGCAGATGAAATTGATTATGATCATAGAAGTTCAGATGATCTAGGAGAAAATGAAAAACGTGGAAAAGGTATTGCTTTACTACACAAAGCACCTGCAATGCCTACAAATACTGGTACTGCTGCCTTTCTTAAATTTAACGAAAATGGTACAGTAGACCTAACTTTATCCTTGGTTGACTATGGCCAAGGTACTTATACTGCTTTAGCTCAAATAGTTGCTGATCAATTAGATATGCCACTAGATAAAATAAATGTAGTTTGGGAACAAAATACACAAATGCAGCCTTATGATTGGCAGACAGTAGCTTCTAAAGGTTTATTCATGTCTGGTAATGCTACAATAAAGGCATGTCAAGATATGAAACAACAAATGAAAGAAGTTGCTGCACAGCCATTAAGAGCTTCAGTAGAAGATTTAATTATTGAAGACGAGAAAGTAAAAATAAGACATCATAAAGATCAATATATTACCTTTGAAGAATTAGCAATGGGTTACACCTATCCAAATGGTAATGGTATAGGTGGTCCACTAGTAGCAAGAGGTAACTATATTGCACAGGGCTTAAGTAACATTGATCCAGAAACAGGCCAGGGACATCCTGCTCTTGACTGGACCTATGGTGCCCATGGTGTTGAAGTAGTGGTAAATGAAGAAACAGGTGAATTTAGAGTAGAAAAAATTGCTTCTGCCTTTGATCTTGGTAAAGTTATTAATGAGAAAAATGTTATAGGTCAAATTCAAGGTGGAGTAATTCAAGGTTATGGTTCAGCTGTTATGGAACATTATCAGTTTAGTGATGAAGGTAGGTTATTGACAAATACATTTACAGATTATAAAGTACCTACTATTGCTGATATTCCAGAACTAAAACCAATAATTATTGAAAACGCACAAGAAGATGGACCATATGGTGCTCGTGGAGTAGCAGAACATCCTATGATTTCTGTACCTCCTGCAGTAGCTAATGCGGTTCAAGACGCAATAGGAGTTAAGTTAAAAGAAATGCCAGTAATTCCAGAAAAGATCTTTGAATTATTAGAAGAAAATAGAGACAACTAAACAAAACAGCATACAATAAACAAAACCGCTGTCTATAAAATGACAGCGGTTTTTTTAATGAATAACTTGAAATTTAACTTAAATTCATTTATAGTAAATTTAAGAATATTTTTTTAAGGGGTGTAAAATTTGTATGTATATGCATTAGTAGGCGTCAGCGGCTCCGGAAAGAGTCATAGAGCAGCATTTGTTGCGGACAAGTATGATATACCATTAATATTAGATGACGGCCTGCTAATATATAAAGGACGCGTTTTAGCAGGAAAATCAGCTAAACGAGATGATAAAAAAATACAAGCTATTAGAACAGCAATATTATTAGAAGAAAAACATCTTAATGAAATTAAAGATGCCCTAAATAGAGTTAATGAAGATAAAATATTAGTGTTAGGTACCTCGATGCGAATGATTGAAAGAATAGTTGATAATTTAGAGTTGGGTGGAATTGATAAAACTATAAAAATTGACGATATTGCTAATCCTGATGAAATAAAAAAAGCAATTAGTACACGTAAAAACGAAGGTAAGCATGTGATTCCAGTTCCTAAAATTGAAGTAAAATCAAGATTTCCAGGCTATTTTTTACATTCTCTTGAACTATTTTTTGGTAAAGGAAAAGGCTCTATTAAAAGAGAGAAGACTATTGTGAGACCAAAATTTTCATATTTTGGTAATCTCGTGATTTATAATAATGTAATACGAGATATTATTTCATATGAGCTTTCCAAAGAGAAAGATATATATGAAGTTCTTTCTATATATATTGAAAAAAATGATAATGAAATTTGTGTTAGAATAGAAATTATATTAAAATATGGTATAGAGATAGACGATTACATCAGTTCAGTTCAAAAAAGACTTAATACTTCTATAGAAGTGTTTACAGGGCTCTATTTGGATAATTTAAACTTTTACATAGAATCATTGCATGTTAAATAATAAGGAGATGATACTTTGTTATTAAAAGATGAAGTGGCTGTTGTAACTGGAAGTTCTCGCGGTATTGGAGCTGCTACTGCAATTAAGCTTGCTGAAGAAGGAGCAGATCTTGTCATAAATTATAATAGTGATCGAGAAAGTGCAGAAGAGACAGCTGCAAAGGTTAGAGAATTAGGGCGAAATGCTTTAATAGTTCAAGGAAATGTAGCAAATAGTAATGACGCGAAAAACTTAATAAAAAGTACCATAGATGAATATGGTAAAATAGATATTCTTGTTAACAATGCTGGTATTACAAAAGATGGATTAATTTTAAGGATGAAAGAAGAAGATTTTAGTAGTGTTATAGATGTTAATTTAAAAGGGACTTTTAATTGTACTAAAAATGCGATAAGATATATGATGAAGCAGAGACATGGAAAAATTGTTAATTTAAGTTCTGTTGTAGGTTTAATGGGTAATGCTGGTCAAGCAAACTATGCTGCCTCAAAGGCAGGAGTAGTTGGCTTTTCAAAATCAATAGCCAAGGAAGTATCCAAAAGAGGTATAAATGTCAATGTTGTTGCACCTGGCTATATTGATACTGAAATGACTGAAGAACTTCCATCACAAGTCAAAGAAGATATGTTAGATAGTATACCTTTGAATAGATTTGGGGAAGTTGAAGATGTAGCTAATGTAATATTGTTTTTAGTATCACCCTTATCAAGCTATGTAAATGGTCAAACCATAAATATCGATGGAGGAATGTTAATGTGAAAGGAGGTGAAAATGATGGCAGAAGTATTAGATAGGATAGTAAAGGTTGTATCAGAAGAACTTGCAATTTCTGAAGAAGAAATCACTGAAGATGCCTCATTTATTGACGATCTTGGTGCTGATTCATTAGATGTGGTAGAACTTATCATGGCATTAGAAGAGGAATTTGATATTGAAATTCCTGATGAAGATGCTGAAGAGATCGGAACTGTATCTGATGCAGTTGATTATATTGAGGAAAATCTTTAAACTTTAATATAAAAATACGGGGGGATACATAATTAATGTCCCCCCTTTTTGAAAAGAAATAACTATGACAGGTGTGGTGAAACTTAGATGAAAGAATATTTTTCAAAAGAAAAGTTAAAAGAACTAGAAAATAAATTAAATATTAATTTTGAGGATCAAAATTTATTAAGAAGAGCATTAACTCATAAATCTTTTGCTAATGAAAATTCTGATTTAAATATAAAAGATAATGAAAGACTGGAATTTTTAGGAGACTCTGTTTTAAGTTTGTCAATAAGTACTTATATATTTAAAAAATTTGATGACTATAAAGAAGGTAAATTAGCTAAAATAAGGTCTGTAATTGTCAGTGCTCCTGTATTAGCTGAAAAAGCTGGTGAGTTGAATTTAGGTAAATATCTTCTTCTTGGAAAAGGTGAAGAATTATCAGGAGGAAGAAATAGAGATTCTATTTTGGCTGATACAATGGAAGCTATCTTAGGGGCAATGTATTTAGATAAAGGTTTTGATTTTGCATTTGATTTTATAATTAATAATTTCAGATCATTTATATTTGAAGTTGATAATGGTAACTACATACAAGATTATAAAACAATGCTGCAAGAAGTCATTCAAAAAAATAGTAATAATAGACCTGACTATGAGGTTGTTAAGGAAAAAGGACCAGACCATAATAAAGAATTTTACGTTGCAGTTAATTTCGAAGAGAAAGAACTTGGTTTTGGAAAGGGCAAAAGCAAAAAAGAAGCAGAACAAAAAGCTGCTCAGCATGCCCTAAAGCAATTAGATAACTAACTTTTATACACCCTGTCTGGGGTGTATTTTTATTGAAAAGGGGTTTTTAAAGTGTATACAATCCGCGGTGCTATTACAGTTGAAAAGAATAAAGAAATTGAAATAAATGATGCGGTAAAAACTATGATAAAAACAATTATAAGAGAAAATAACTTAAACAAAAAGGATATAATAAACTTTACTTTTTCAACTACGGATGATCTTGATGCAGTTTATCCTGGTAAAGCAGTTCGTAAAATGGGTTTCACCCAGACCACAATAATGTGCTTACAGGAAATGTATGTAGACAATTCTTTAAATAAATGTATTAGAGTTTTACTATATATTAATAAAGATTTAGAAAAAGATAAGATAAATCACATTTATTTAAGGAAAGCTGCAAAATTAAGAAAAGATTTGAACTTTCTTTCTAAGGAGCAAGAAAATGATTATTAAATATGAAGCTGAAACTAAAAATTATAAAAACTTAATAAAGTTCTTAAACAAAAAAAATATTAAATTTTTAAAACGTAGAAAGAAAAATTTGCGGTTTTTAATAATAATTTCTGAAATAAGAGAATCTTTGATAAAAGAAATAGAGGATTCTTTTATTCCAGATAATATTTTAAAAAATGAAAGAGCTGATGACTTCTTAAATGAAAGACGTCATATTAATTTTGAAGGGAATAAACTGTTTTCAAATAATGATTTTCAAATTATTGCTGGTCCTTGTTCTGTGGAGAACAAACAGCAAATGGATAAAATTGGAGAAATTTTATCTGATTTAGATATAAAATATATTAGAGGTGGTGCTTTTAAACCACGCACTTCTCCATATAATTTTCAAGGATTAGAAGAAAAAGGTTTAGAACTTTTAAAAGAGCAATCAGTGAAATATGATTTTAAAATAATAACTGAAGTAATGGATATTGAAAATTTAAAACTGGTAAAAAATTATACTGATATATTTCAAATTGGGTCTCGGAATATGTATAATTACAGTTTATTAAAAGAAGTAGGTAAATTAGATAAACCAGTTTTATTAAAAAGAGGCATGAGTGCTAACTATGAAGAATTTATTTTAGCTGCTGAATATATATATGAACAGGGAAATAAAAATATATTATTGTGTGAAAGAGGAATTAGAACCTTTGAACAAAGAACAAGGTTTACTTTAGATTTAATGGCAGTACCTATACTTAAAAAACTAGCTGATTATCCAGTAATAGTTGATCCTTCCCATGGAACTGGACGATGGGATCTTATATTACCAGCGGTAAAAGCAGCTTTAAGCATAGGCGCTCAAGGTGTGATGATAGAAGTTCATCCCCAACCTGAATTGGCTTTAAGTGATGGTGACCAATCTTTAAATCCAACTAATTTTAAAAAACTTGTAAAACAAATCAATCATAATATAAAATTATTAGGTAAGAAATAATATGGATAAATATATAAATTCAATAAAAAACAAAAAGATAAAAGGAGAATTTACCCCTCCACCCGATAAATCTATTTCTCACCGAAGTATAATATTTTCTGCAATTGGTAATGGAAGATCTCATATTACTAATTTATTAACTGCCAAAGACTGTAAAAAAACTTTAGACGCTTTTCGCCAATTAGGAATTAAAATTAGAGTAGAACAAAATAAATATATAGTAGAAGGTAATGGCTTAAATGGACTTAACAAAACCAATAAAATAATTGATTGTGGAAATTCGGGAACTACAATGAGATTAATGTCTGGTCTTTTAGTTGGACAGAACAAAAATTATATTCTGGATGGAGATAATTCTTTGAGAAAACGTCCGATGAAAAGGATAATTACTCCTTTAAGACAGATGAATGCTAATATTAAAGGCAAAAACAAAGACAAATATTGTCCTTTACATATATTTCCTTCCCAATTAAATGGTATAAAATATAAATTACCAGTAGCTAGTGCTCAAGTAAAATCATCAATATTATTAGCAAATTTATATACAAATCAAAAGAGCGTAATTCAAGAACCTAAGCCATCACGAGATCACACTGAAATTTTAATGGATCATCTTGGTTTTAATATAAATGTAAAAGATAATAAAATTACTTTCAATTCTAGTCAAGATTTTAAAATTCCAAATAGTCAATATGTAATTCCAGGCGATTTTTCTCAAGCTGCTTTTTTTATAACAGGTGCTCTGTTAATTCCGGGAAGTGAACTACTAATAAAAAATGTTAATTTGAACCCAACTAGAATTGGTTTCTTGACAGTTGTAGAAAAAATGGGTGGTAATATAGAAGTTATAAATAAAAAACTTCAACAAGGGGAATTAAGAGGGGATTTGCTAGTCAAATATAGTTCTTTAAAGGGCATAAAAGTAAACGAAAAATTAATACCTTTAATGATTGACGAAATACCTTTAATTGCACTATTAGCCTTAAAGGCTGAGGGTATTACTGAAATCAATTCTGCTGAAGAATTAAGAGTAAAAGAGTCTGATAGACTAGCCGGAATAAAAGAAGCCTTTAATAAATTAAATCTTGATATTAAAATCTATCCAGATGGATTTAGAATACATGGACCACAAAAAATCAAAAGTAAAGCATTTTTAGATCCACACTTGGATCATAGAATGGCAATGTTTTTCACTTTATTAGCTTTGATTTCAGAAAATGGTGCTGTATTAAAAGATGCTCAGTGTATTGATAATTCCTTTCCAAACTTTTTTAAAAAAATAAATGAAGTAATAAATTAATGAAATCAATGGGGTGATAAATTGACAACTTCAATAGCAATAGATGGGCCGGCAGGAGCTGGTAAAAGCACTATAGCAAAAATGTTAGCTGAAAAAATGAATTTTACATATTTAGATAGTGGAGCAATGTATAGGGCAGTTACTTTGTGTGCTTTAAATAAAGATATTGATTTGAATAATATAGAAAAATTATCTGAACTTGTAAAAAATCTTGAAATTGATGTTGAATACAAAAATAATGAATTTAAAATTTATGCTGATAATAATGAAATTACTAATAAAATAAGAAGTGATAAGGTTGATAAAAATGTTTCAACTATTGCCCAAATTAAAATTATCAGGGATGAACTAGTAGAAAAACAAAGAGAAATTGCCCGTCAAAAAAATATAGTAATGGATGGAAGAGATATTGGTACAAGAGTATTACCTAATGCTGAATATAAATTTTACATAACTGCAACAGTGCATGAAAGAGCAGTTAGAAGATATCAAGATATAATTAATAGAGGCGAAAATAATAAAGATTTTCAAGAAGTAAAAGATGAAATAGAAAGACGAGATAAAATAGATTCTAATAGAAAGTATTCGCCGTTAAAAAAAGCTGAGGATGCAATAGAAATTGACACGACTAATTTGAATAAAAAAGAAGTTTTAACAAAAATACTACATATAATAAAAAAAGGGGAGTAAATTTAAAATGGGTAAGTTCATATATTGGTTTTCATATTATGTATTAAATATTTACTTCAAATTAGTTCATAATTGGAAGGTGAAAGGTAGAAATAATGTTCCCCAAGAAGGACCTTTGATTGTAGTTTCAAACCATGTCAGTTATTTGGACCCACCGATAGCGGGATGTGCAGTAAAACGTCAGCTCCATTTCATGGCAAAAGAAGAATTATTTGAAAAAAAATGGTTTGGATATATATTGAAAAAAATTGGAACCTTTCCAGTTAAAAGGGGCGTCCCAGATAAAAGTGCAATAAGGAAGTCGTTAAAAATACTTAAAAATGGAGAAGTTTTGTGTATGTTCCCAGAAGGAACAAGAATGAAAAACGGCGAATTGGGTGAAGCTAAACCAGGTGTAACTTTAATAGCATTGATGAGTGAAAGCCCTATTTTACCTGTAGGTATAAAACATGCCGATGAAGATAATCCATTAAGAG
>JAIPEX010000012.1 GCA_021736945.1 Halanaerobiales bacterium
TGATAGTAATATACGAAAATATGTTTATCAAATAAAACAAATTAACAATTTAAGTGATTCCAATTTATCTCCAGGACAAATAATTAAAGTTCCAATAGAAAAAGAAGTATAATTTTACTTTAGTTTATAAATTTAATTATGGATATGACTAAAACAGATATTTAAAAATATATAAATAAATTCCCCAAAAGGATTGCTAGTGAGTTTAATATATATAATGAATATTTGATATTCGGTGAAAAGTATACTTTATTAAATTAAAGTATACTTTATTTTTTTGTTTAAATATTTACCAGCTTGAATAAAGAATAATCTAAAGACTAATTTTTTAAATGAAGTGATAAGCTTAGCTTGGAAGGTTGGAAGGAAATATATTTTTGAAAAGTATAGGTTAATATTAAGTAATGGTGCAAAATAATTTTTATTTTATTTCGTAAAATACATATTTTACGAAATTATACCCTTTTTTTAACAAATATAGCCCAATTATACTTTAAAAACCTCTATTTTTAGATTATAATATTAATTAAGGTTGCTTTTAACTCTTGTAAGCAAATAAAATATATTTTCTGGAGGTTATTCAAATGAAATTAAATATTATTGCAGATAGTTCCTGTGATCTTCCCAAAAAATATTTAGAAAAAATTAAACTGGCTCCAATGACTTTAAAATTCAAAAATGAAGTTTTTAAAGATCGAGTAAATATATCTCCAACTGAATTTTATAAAAAAATAAAGTCTATAAATTATAGTCCAGGATCTGCAGCTCCTTCTGCTGGAGATTTTTTAACTCACCTTAAAGAAAATCATGATAATTTTATAATAGCAATTTCTTCTGCTTTAAGCAGCAGTTATAATAATGCCTCTCTTGCTAAAGATATGTTTTTAAAAAAAGTTAATGATGGTTTTGTACATGTCTTTGATTCACTTTCTGCTTCTGTAGGTGAAGGTTTAGTTATCCTAAAACTACTCGAGCTTAGAGAAAAAAGTATGGATAATAGTACACTTGTAAATGAGTTAGGCTCTTATATAGAGGGTCTAAATACCTTCTTTATCTTAGAAAATATGGATAACCTTATAAATAGTGGACGGATGAATAAAATCATGGGGAAGATTGTAAATATGCTAAATATCAAATTATTGATGGGGGCAAGTAATAAAGGAGAAATTAAAGTGTATGAAAAAATACGCGGCTCAAAAAAAGCTTTTAATAAACTTATTGATTATATAGATGAGTATGGTACAGAGCTTGAAAATAAATATTTAGGTATTGCTCACTATGATTGTTATGAGAAAGCAAAAAAATTTAAGGAAGAAGTTGAAGAAAGATATAATTTTAAAGAAATTATAATTACAGAGATGGGACCAACAATTGCTACTTATGCAGATCGAGATGCCATTTTAATTAGCTTCTAAATTATATCTTTTTATAAACAACTCTTCCCTTTTTATTTAATTTTGTTTTTATACAAATATTTCCATTAATGTCTTTTGTTTCTGTTTTTTTACCAATCTGTTTTTCAAAAGATGAATAGATGCAGACAAATTCATGGTTTTTATCATTTAAGTAGGGGTCTATTTTTATATAGACCTCTTTTTCATTTTCAATATCATTATTTACTGCTAAGATATATTCTTCTTCACTTAAAACCCTTGACCATGCTATTACATCAGTAATCCTCTTTTCGTCCTGTTTTTTAGGGATAAAAAATTCTTGCTCACTGTTATAAGTTATCGGTCTTAAATATTGTCTACCGTGTTTTAAGGGAACATTTTCATCTCTTAAACTCATGATTGCTTTAATACCTTTATATAAGTTAGAATCTTTATTAAAAAAATGTTTATTTTGAGACCTGAATGCACCAAATTTACCACCAAACATACATTCTCGAATATATTGATCACTATCTCCACTTCCATCAAATCCCTGTTCAGTCCCGTAATATAGACAAGGGATGCCCAAAGTAGTCATATTCAACAATATACAATTTAATAACAGTGGTGAGGTCTCTTCATCTGCTGAGAATCTATATTTATAATCATCAGCAAGACTAACCATATCATGGTCATCAAACATGGTAACAACATTATCTTTAAACCATTTATAATCTTCATTTTCAGGAAGATCCGAATTAGTAAATATATTAAAATACTCCTCAGGCTCTATATATCCCTTAGCTACGCCCTCGAGCCTATGAGGTATATCATTAATACCTAAGGCAGCATCTAAACCAGTTTTATTTAATGTGTTATATGCAAAGTTAAAACCACCTGTGATTTCTCCTATTAAATAAAAGTTTTTCTTACCAATACTTTTAGTAAACTCATGTATCTCTCTAACAAAGTGCCTGGTAGCTCCCCAATCTAGGTGTTTAACAGTATCAACACGATATCCATCGATATCTGTCTCCGCTATCCAGTATTTATATATTTTAGTTAGGACATTCAAAGCTTTTGATGGTATAAAACCTTCTTCTTCACTATAGTGGCCCAAAAAATGTGTTTTTAAAGACATAAAATCCCCTTGTACATATTCGGGATAATATTCCCAATTTTGAATAGATCCCTTTCTTTCATAAATATCCTCATCTTGCATTTCTCTGGGCCAAACTGCTCCATCAGGCCAAATCTCTTCATCATTTATCTGATCAAGATTTATATTAGGTTCACCATTTTTATCTCTAAATCCCTTAATATTATATGTTTCACCGGTCCAGGTTGGATTATCTTCTTGGTAAGCAAAAACATCACCAGAGTGGTTTAGTATTATATCTAAAATAACATAGATATCTCTTTTATGGGCTTCTTGAACTAATTTTTTTAAATCTTCAGTAGTACCCAAATGAGGATCTATCGCTAGAAAATTTTGAATTCCATATCCATGATAACTCTCTTGAAAAGCAACCTGTTTAAATATAGGGCTTAACCAAATAACTGATATACCAAGGTTTTTAAGATAATCTAATTTAGAAATAACTCCTTTTAAGTTACCACCATTCCATTTAGAACCCCAATTTTGCCACTCTTCAACAGAGTCAGTTTTTTTAATATTATCAAAATCTTCACTTTTGTTAAATAATTCACGCTGATCTTCATTTCCATCCGAAAATCTATCAACTATTAGAAAATATATAATTTGATCTTCCCAATCTTCTGGTGAATTAAAATAATCCCGATTCTTTTTGATAGCTTGTAAATCTATCTCTTCGATACTTCTTAGATCTTTCATATTAAAATAACCCCACCTTATTCCTTATATGCTCCTATAATATTGCCATAATATACAGTATGGTAGTCACCTTGTGGATAGTATTTACTTCTGATGTCTTCATCAAATAATAAATCAGGGTTCATATCTTGTTTATAAACTATCTTACACTCATAATGAATATCAGAATTTTTTATAAAAGGAGTGTTCAACTCTTGACCTTCAATTAATTCTAGTCCAAGCTCTTCAAATTTATTAACATCTCGCCCAGATTTAGTTCCACAATAATCAGTTTCTTCTTTTAATTGACCATGTAAAGGTACAGAAACTGTAAATTGATCAGTATTTTCTATTAATTTATGAGTATAACGGGAATGTCTAACTAAAACTGTAAACATCGGCTTACCCCATATAACTCCTATACTTCCCCAACCAATAGTCATTGTGTTTAATTTATCTCCATATTTAACTGTTAATAAAGCACCTTCACCAATTACATCCATAACTTCCTTTTGGTATTCATTAAATTTAATCCTTTGCATTAAATATCTCCCCTTAATTATATGTTATTTCCATTTATTTCTATGGATTCTATTTTTGTCAAATCTATCAGGTGTTTCTTTATTTACGTCGGGATAACCAACTGGAATTAAGGAAACTGGTATAATATTAGCTGGCAACTTGAAAAGACTTTTAAACTTTGCCACCCTCTCTTCATCAGGATATATACCTAACCAAACAGTACCTAGACCCAGTTCAACAGCTTTTAAAAGAATATTTTCTGTAGCAGCAGCACAATCTTGCACCCAAAATCCTTCATATTTAGTATTATTTGTATCTGCACATACTAATATAGCCTTATTCACCTGGGTTATCATATTAGAATAGGGATGAATCTCAGGAATTTTATTTATTATTTCATTATTGTCAATAATTATAAAATGCCAAGGTTGCTCATTTCCAGCAGATGGTGCAAGCATACCGGCCTCCAGCAAATTATAGATTTGTTCGTCAGTAACTTCCTTATTTTTATATGAACGTATACTTCTTCTCTCTTTTATAATGTCCGTCATTGGTTTTGCCTCCTTTTTAAAAAATGTTCTGCTTCTTCTTGTACTATTCCACATTTGTCATTTTTAAATTTTTCTATCAAATATTCTCTATCATTCTCATTAGATAATTGTAAAACAGTTCTTGCAATAAGATAACGATTCCAACATTGACTATAATTATTATAAATTGTTAACAGAAATCCGATAATTGAATCATCACTATAATAATTGATTATCTTTAACAGTCTATTAACTGGTACCTCTTTTTTCTCAAATTCTCTTCTTAACTGATTACTTATCTCAGAAAATGTGAAATTAGAAAACAATTCTTCTAAATATTCACGATGAAATTTAATTATTATAAATAAATCTTTTACAGAAATCTTATTTTTATAATCATCTATTTTTTTAAATATATATTGATGAACGATATAAGATTTTGAATTCCCTACCAAAAAGGAAAGTGGAACTTTCTTGGTATAGTTAAATAATAGATCTAAAATAGCTTTTTGAACATCCTTATTATTGGTTTTCTTATACAGCTTTAATAGTTTATATAAGGTCATTTCATCGAACTGATCTCTTTTAGCTATATTTGCCTTAACTTTATTTATAACCTTTAAAGAATTACTATTTAAATCATTTACTTTATCTGAATTTTTCTTTTTTCTATATATGCTAAATTCATATCCATACAAGACAATTATTAAAAGTATGTTAAAATAGCTAAATACCTTTAAATTTAAAATCCCTTGATAATGTAATGAAGATGTAATAATTAAATTAATTATAATATACAACTTTAATAAGAAATACTTTTCAAATCCAGTGATTAACTTTGTAATAAAGTATGAGACGATAAATATTATAAACAGTTTTAAATTATATATTGTAAATATCTCTGAACTTAACGAACTCAGGAAGTGATCACGTAATATCATGAAAAAAGGACCTAAAACTACTGATATTAAAAATAAATACGGAACAGCAATTAAACCCATCTTTTTTACTAATAAATAAAATAATAGTAAGAAAATTAAAATAGGTAACAAATAATTAAATATAAGTTTGGTTCTATTATATTCAACCAAATACTTCCAATTACTGATCTTCCCTTCTCCCAATAATCCCTTTTCATATAATTCATCATCTAATGGAACACTTAAACCTTTTAATCTAGTCAAAGCTTTTTCAAAATTAATATCTTCAGCTGCCATAATTTTTGCAATAAATGAACTAACTCTTGGAGCAGCAAAAGAAGTACCACTAGCCCTATAACTCATAAATCGAGGTAAACTTATTGCTGTAAAAAAACTGCCATCAGCACATATATCTATATATTCACCATAATTTGAATAATCGGTTTTAGAGTTTCCCTTAATACTTGCTACCGCTATTACTTCTTCTTCAAAAGCAGCTGGATAAAAAGAAATAGGACTATCATCATTTCCGGCAGCAGCTATAATACCCACTTCAATATTAGAGAGTTGGTTAATAAGTATTTCATGATAACCTTCGGCTTCATAAAATCCAAGACTAATATTAACAATAACCTTTTCATTACTATTTTGCCTTTTATAGTTATATATTTTTGTTAAAGCTTGATAGTAATTTTCAACTCCAAAACTATCCCCTTTTTTTACATTCAGCCGCTTTATATTAAATTGAGGTACCTCTTGTTCTATGATAGAACTTACTATATCTCCATGACTAAGCATGCCTTCATCAAAAGTGTCAATCACAAATATAGTAACAGTTTCTTGATCTTGTAGATCATAAATAAGGGGATAAATATATCCAGCAAAAATCAGTATGAAAATTATAAATAAAACCCAAACATCACGTCTATTCATTTTTTCTCTCAGACATTATATATCTGCCGTGATATTCCAAAAAGAGTACTCGAGCTACTGCATAAGCAGGTACTGCATATAGAGCCCCTATAAACCCAAATAAAGTTATAAATATTAAGACCATAAATATAACTATCAAAGGATGAATTTTAAGTCTTGTCCCTTGAACTTTAGGTTGAATCAGATTACCTTCAATTTGCTGTACAATAACTAAAACTAATATTATCTGGAACACCATTATAAAGCTATGAGAAATCCCAATAAATACGGCCGGTAAAATCCCAAGAATCGGACCTAGAAATGGTATAAAAGATGTAATCATAACAATTGCAGAAAGAATTAAAGCATTAGGTAAGCCTATAATACTAAATCCAATATATGTTAATATTCCTAACATGAAAGCCACTAAGACCTGTCCAGTAATATATTTAGATAAAGTATTATCAATCTTATCTAAAATTCTTTTTATATGATGTCTCTTTTCAATTGGTACATATGATAAAAATGCAGATTTCATTCTATGATCATCTTTTAATAAATAATATACTACAAAAGGGATTAATATAATTACAGTACCAATATTAGTCAAAGTAGTAAAAATCCCGAAAATATTATTTCTCACAACATCAACCATATTTTCAAGAAAAGTAGATAGTCTTTCTTGTATATTAAATTGTTCTAAATAGTCCATTACTTGTGTACCGATTTTTAAAAACGGGTTATCTTCAGTAGGAACCGAGGCCTCTGAATAATAATAATCTGAAAACTGATCTATTAAATTCCTGGTCTGTTCTGTAATTATATTCCCACCGAAATAGGCAACAAAAATAATTAAAGTTACAATAAAAGCAAAGCTAATAAAAATAGATAAGGTTCTAAATTTTAAATATTTAGTCAAAAAATTCACCATGGGTCTAAGCAGATAATAAAGAAATCCACCTAATAACATTGGTATTATAAAAAGAGAAGTGATAATTCTAAATGCCCTGATAAAAAAACTCACTTGTTGAAGTAAAATGAAAATAGTTAATATTAATATAATACCAAAACTAATCTTAAAAAATCTACTACTCAAAATATTAGAAATGCTTACCACTCCCTTTCAAGATGCTCTTTTAAATACTCCTCATTATAACGATAAGATTCATTACAGTAATGGCAGGTTACTTCAACATAACCATCTTCTTTAAGTGATTCCTTTATCTCTTCTACATTTAAAGTATTTACAATTTCAAGTGTTCGTTCTTTACTACAATTACAATTATATCCAACTTCAGTAACTTTTGTTATATCATAAGGAAATCCTTCTAAAACTTTATCTAATAACTCTTCAGGGGTAATCCCGGTTTCTATCAGACGGCTAACTGAACCTAGTGAGTTTAAGTTACTTTCTAATTTTGATATAGTCTCTTCTGGTGTTTCTGGTAATAACTGAATAATAAATCCTCCTGCTGCTTTAACAGAAGAATCTGTATCAACTAATACTCCTAATCCAACTGAAGAAGGTACTTGTTCAGACTTTGTATAATAATAAGTTAAATCCTCACCAATTTCACCACTAATTAACTGTATTTTACTTTCATAAGGTTCTTTTAAACCCATCATTTTTCGTACATACAATTCTCCATTACCAATAGCTTTTTTCACATTTAATTTTTTCTTGTTTTTCTTTTCATTAAGCATAATATCTATTTGAGGATTACCTACAAAACCTTTAACTTCACCGTCCATACTAGCTTCTGCGATAACTCTGTCGAGCGGACCATCACCGATTATTCTTAATCCTACCTTTTCTCCAGACTTTTCAAGTGCTATCATCATTGAGACTGCTGATAAAGCTCTACCTAAAGCTGCAGTAGCTACAGGAGTAGTTTTGTGAATTTGACGCGCCTCTTCAACTAAGTTAGTAGATCTAACTGCAAGTGCTCTAATCTGTTTGTTTTTCGTTAAAACTCTTATCATATAATCTTCCATTATTATTACTCTCCTTTTTTATTTATAATATTATCAAATAACTCAGCAATAACAAGATCAATAATTCTATCCTTAATTGTTTTAGAAAGTAATTCACTCTTTTTAACAAATTTAGGAACATTCAAACCTGAAATCTCTTGCGGTTCATATCTTTGTGATATTTCTTTTACAAATTCATCAAAATTATATATTTTCAACTTTTCAAGACCAATGTCGTCTGCTATAACTTCTAATATTGCAATCATTATATCTAAATAATTATGGCTTTTTTCTAAATCTAAATATCCTGCTAGTCGAGGTAGTATTAACTCAAAAAGAGCTCTTCTTGGATTCATATCCTCAAAACCTAAGTAATCACTAATCCTCTGAATACTTTCTTCAGGAATATTCATTAGTAATTGTAAAAAATATTCGGGATTTTTTTCCGCTTGGATATAATAATCATGGCCCTTTATGTTTTCATCAAAAACCTTTTTTGCATCTAAATAACCTAACTTTAAATTTTTTCTTGCTAATTGAGTTTCAAAATTTAAGGTGTTACCTAAATCAACATCAGGCTCAATATATGTTATATTTAATTCTTCCTCATTTTCAATATCATGAACAATACCAAGGCCGTGAGTTCTAATTGCAATAATATTTTCATAACCTTTATCTATCAGCATATCAATAGGAAGATTGTCATAGAAACCCCCATCTAAAAAATATTTTCCATTTCTTTTTTCTTGTCTAAAAGTAGGTAGATTTGAACTAGCTAAAAGATAATCGATTAATCTTCCTTCTGGAATCTCTTCAAGATATATTTTTACAGGTTCCATATCTGATAAAGAAACTGTAACCATCCCAAAATCCTTATCAGAAGCCCGAACCTTATTTTCATCAACATTTTCTTTAATTAAATCTTCTATTAAAGAAACATCTAATCCTTTATTACCCACAATATTTTTTATTTGTGACCAAAGATAACTCAAATCTTTTTTATCAAAATTTAATTTTTTAATTTTATCTAAAGCGTCTTGTTTGATATTAAATACCTTTTCAGGGCTAATATTATACCAAAGGTCATAAGCCTTTTCTAAGTCGCCTTGCACTATCAAAGCACCATTTAAGGCCCCTATAGATGTTCCTGCAACACCTTCAAACTCAATATTCATTTCATGAAGTGCTTGAACTGCTCCAATTTGATAAGAACCCTTGGCTCCACCACCCTCTAAAACTAAACCATATTTCATGATTCCACTTCCTAATTTTTTTATATTTGATAAAACTTTAAAACAATTAAAAGATAAATATCATCTTATAACAATAATTCAATATATAACAAAGTTATTCCTTCATAAATACCCATTTATCTTAACTAAAATATCTGATATAATGAAGATAATCCAATAAAAGAGGTGACTTATTATTATAAACTTTAAAAAAGATAATGAAAATTTATATAAGATTAAAAATAGAAAAGAAAATGCACTACTAGTTAGTGATGATGAAACATCAATCAAAGAATTAGGACAACTTGCCGATACATCAGGAGTTCATTCTATAAAATATTTTACATACCGACTTGATAAGATAAACCCTGCTTATTATATTGGAAAAGGTAATTTAGAAAAAATTAAAGAAATAATTAATAATTATGGAATAAACTTAGTTATTTTTGATAATCAATTATCCCCTGCTCAATTAAGAAATATCGAAGAAGAATTAGGAGTAAAAATACTGGATCGTAATCAATTAATCATGGATATCTTTGCCCTCCATGCCCAAAGTAAAGAGAGTAAAATCCAAGTTGAATTAGCACAATTAGAATACCTATTACCTAGACTGGTTGGACGTGGGGAAGAATTATCAAGATTAGCTGGTGGAATTGGTACTAGAGGTCCTGGGGAAACAAAGCTCGAGGTAGACCGACGCAGAATTGAAAAGAAAATTCATAGACTTAAAGAAAAACTCAAAGACATCAAAGGTGACCGGGAAGTTCAAAGAAAAAGTAGAAAAGATCCTATAATATCATTAGTAGGTTATACAAATGCAGGTAAAACTACTATCTTAAATTTTCTTACTGGTGATGATTCTCTTGTAGAAGATCAGCTTTTTGCTACCTTAGATTCTAGAGCCCGCAGTTATGAACTACCAAATGGTAAAAATGTAATAATAACAGACACTGTTGGTTTCATTAAAAATCTTCCTCACCAATTAATTGCTTCTTTCAGGTCAACTTTAGAAGAAATAACTGAAGCAGATTTAATACTTCATATTATTGACGCTAGTGATGAGGAAGTAACTCAAAAAATAAATGTAGTTGAAAAAGAACTAATCGAACTTGGTATTCAGGATAAACCAATTCAAAAGGTTTTTAATAAAATTGATCTTATAGACAGTAGGACTAAAAAGGATTTAGAAATTCAATATCCAGAAGCAATCTTTATTTCTGCTGAAGAAAATATAAATACAAAACGCTTACGAAACAAATTATGTGACTTTGTAGAAAAGTCTATGAACCGATATACTTTAGAAATACCATATGATGATGCAAATATAATAGAAACACTTCATAATAGAGGTATTGTTGAAAAGGAAAAATATAAAAATGAATTTATATTTATGGATGCCTTTATCCCTAATGATCTATCAAAGAAATTAGAAAAATATATTGTTAAAAACAAAGGTTAAAGATGCTCGTTAATCCATTCTTCAAAATCATTATACACTTCTTCTTTTCTTCTATCTCTTAGAACTTCATGACGTATATTAGAATAAATCTTGTATTTTAAATCTTTAAGTTCTTTTGTTTTATACCTTTTAAATAGTTTCTTAACATCTTTACCATATTGACTTACAGGATCATCTTTACCACTAACTATAAATAGGGGGATATCTTTTGATATCTCTCTATTTTTTTCTATTTTTTCTATTGTTTTTAAACCACTAAACATATCAATAAACATCTGATTAGTTACTTCAAAATCACAAAGTTCATCCTCGTTATAGCTATCTACTTCTTCTTTAAGACTACTGATCCAACTATTATCTTCATCACCAGAAAACTTCCAGTTAAAAATTAAACTCATTAAATAATTATCGATCACATTGTCACTCTTATCATCTTTTAATGCTTTTTCTAATTTAGCCATAACTTTCATAATATCATTAAATACTTCCCGTTCGGTCATTACCCCTGAAATAATTATTCCATTAGGTATTTTGTCACCAATTAAATAATACCTTGCTATAGTTGACCCCATACTATGTCCATAAATGATTTGAGAAAGATCGGGATGCCTTTCATTCATTAATTTTGAAATATATTTATTAGCTTTAACTACCTTAACCCAACCATCAGTTTCAGCAAAATATCCATAAACTCCATTATTTAATTTTACAGTCTCTCCATGGCCTAGATGATCTATACCATAAACTATAAAGCCTAGATCTGTAAAGTATTCAGCAAACTCCTTGTATCTATTAACATGTTCAGCCATCCCATGAATTATTTGAATCATGCCTTTAAAACTACTAGTATCCGGCATCCAACGGTGTAAACGATAGGCTTTATTTTTAAATTCTATATTTTCTCTAACATATTTCATTTTTTCACCCACTTCTATTTAATTAGCTTTAAATTATATATATCCTCTCTTCTGTCTTCGAGATAGGGATATTCCTCTCTTACAGCTTTTATTAAAGATAAATCAACATATCCACTATAGATTCCCTCTCTTCTTCCAGCATTTAATTGTATTTCTCCTTCGGGACTGATAATAACGGAATTACCGAAGTAATTTTTGCCACTTCTATTGCACGCCACTACATAGAACTGGTTTTCTAAAGCCCTCGCTTTCAAGAGATTTAACCACTGATCTTTTTTGGGATCATTAAAGTTTGCAACTACATATAATACCTCAATACCTTCTTGAGCATAAAGCCTTGCCAATTCTGGAAAACGAATATCATAGCAAATCATAAAGCCAATCTTTCCAAATCCTGTTTCAACAAAATCAATGTTATGACCTGGAGTTACTACCTTGTGTTCTCCCCCAGGAGAATATAGATGCATTTTTCTATATTTACCCTCAACAACTCCATTTCTATTTATATAATACAAGTTGTTATAAATATTGCCGTCTCTTTCCTTTTCCAGAATTGTTCCGCCTACAATATGGAGATCATTATCTAGAGCAAAATCTTTAAGATATTGCAGTATTTCATTATTTTCTTTTTTTGCATAACTATTGATATTATTGAATATCTTTTTTCCAAAACCAGTTATCCAGGTTTCTGGTAATACAACAAGATCTGTATTAGTTTCAACTGCTTTATTCAAATACTTTTTCATCTCTTTAAAATTTTCTTTTTCTTGACCTATTTTTAAATCACTTTGGATTAAGGTTACCTTAAAATCCATTTTAGAAGTTCCTCCTAACAAGTTAAATGAAGAGCAGTTAACACATCTTTATTATCTTCAATCATCTCATTGTGTTTTTCTACAGCATCTTTTGTAGTAGAAATGAAATATTCAATCCCGTTTTGGTCTAGATATTCTTTAAGTTTAATATCAACTTTCATTCTACCACTTGCTCCTGTACCTATAATTACTAGATCAGGATTATACTCAGACAATTTTTCAATATCTTTTTTGAAAAGTCGGTGTCCTTCATCTCTCCACCAATTATCTTTTAAAGTATCTGGATAAATTATGACATCATTTTGATAGGTTTTATTATCTATTTCAATTTTTCCAAATGTAAAAGAATTAATTTTATACATAATAAGCACCACCTTATATTATATTAATTTAAGTTTCTAGTAAAAAATCAGCTGCTTTCTCCATGTTTTCATTTGTAGCCACTAAAAAGATTTGATCATTTCTATATAACTTGGTGTTTCCTCTTGGAATACGTAATTTATGTGAATCCTGATCAAAGATACCAGCAATTACGCATTCATTTGGGAAACCCTCATTATTAACAATTTCAGAAACAGTATTTCCATTCCTTTTAAAATCATCGGGAAGAGTAACAATAGAAACCTCAGCACTACCTTCACCAATGGATATAACTTTCCTAATATTAGGTTCTTCTATATCTATTACAAAATTATCTACTAACATCTCATTTACGGCACCTATGTTTGTAGCCCCAGCCATTTCATAAGCATCTTCATATTCAGGATGACGCATTCTGACTAGTATTTTATCAACTCCAAAGTTTTTAGCTAGCAAGGTAAATGTTAAATTATTTGAATCAGTATCCATTACCCCTATTGCAGCATCGGCTTTTTCAATACCAGCATCTTTTAAAACATCAATATTTGTTGCATTACCTACAACACTTACTGCTCCATATTTAGAATATATTTTTTCTGCGACACTTTGCTTTTCATCAATTACAACTACATCATGGTCTCTAATTAGCTTTGAAGTGATTGAACTACCAACTACACCACCACCAGCAACAATTATATACATTTATATATTCCTCCTATTTCCAGGCTTTTCTTGTAAAGATAATAAACACAGGTAAGATCTCAAGCCTACCCGCTAACATACCAAAAATATATGTTACTTTAATAACAGGTGATAAAGAAGCCATCTTATCGACTGAAAAGTAAAAAGGACCTATATTACCCATTGCGGAGAACATCCCAGAAACAGATTGAAAAGCACTTAAATCTGAAAATAATGCGGTAATTATTCCTCCTACTAAAACTATAACCAACCAGAAGAAAAAGAGAGCAGCTATTTTATAAATTTCATCTCTCGGAATTAGCTTTTTTTCAACTTTTAAGGGCATTATTGCTCTTTTAGGTAGATAAAACTTTTTAATTTCTCGCCCAAATAATTTATTTAAAATAGCAATCCTTACAACTTTGATACCACCAGCAGTAGAACC
This sequence comes from Halanaerobiales bacterium, assembly GCA_021736945.1. GTDB lineage: Bacteria > Bacillota > Halanaerobiia > Halanaerobiales > M55B127 > M55B127. Next base: position 13,978 of record JAIPEX010000012.1, read on the forward strand.
AACACAGCCTCCAACTAACATTAAGAATAAAAAGAGTTGTCTTGCTAAGGCTGGGAAAAATCCGGAAGTTAAAGATTCAGTCCCATAGCCTGTGGTTGTCATCACAGAAACCACTTGGAAAAGAGTTTTTCTGAAAACAACCTCTATATTACCGAATGTTAGAGATTGATCCACAGCTTTACCAGTAAAAATTAAAAATAATACTAAACCAATAATACTCCAAAAATACTTCATCTCAAAATTGGTAAATATCTCTTTAACTTCTCCTTTTAAAACCTTATAGTGAATTAAAAAGTTTATACCCCCAAGCAGCATGAAAAATATTATAATATATTCAAATGCTTTATAGTAAGGGTGGCCATTTATAGCATATTGTGCAATACTTGCATCGAAATTTGAAAATCCACCTGTAGAAAGTGTAGTAAAAGAATGTATTAAGGCATCAAAAGGAGCCATTTGAAAGCCAACAAGTAAAACAAATTCAACAACTGTAAATAATATATAGATTAACCACAAAATCTTAATTGATCTAAAAATATTTGGGACCGGTCTAGAAGTATCTATTTTATGTGATTCAGCTGTAAAAAGCTGCCATAATTCACTTTCACTGCGAAAAGTAATAAATAGAAAAAATGTTAAAATTCCCAAACCACCAAACCACTGTATTAAACCACGCCATAATAACACAGAATGGGCCATTGTATCTAAGTTTTGGAAGACTGTAATACCAGTGGTTGTAAATCCACTAACAGCTTCGAAAAAAGCATCTATAAAGCTTTTGTCTAATCCAATAATAAATGGTATTCCACCTATCAAGGAAAAGAATATCCATGATAAGCCGACAATTAACATGCTATTTGTCAATGTCAGATTAATATCATCTTTTTTAAAAAATGAAAATATAATACCTAAGACAAAAGATAAGATGGAAGGTATGTAAAAAGCTTGATAATATATCTGTGGTTCATTATATAAAAAGCAAAATATAATTGGAATTAATAAACCAATCCCAAGTAGTATAAATAATGGACTCATAATATAAAAAATAGTTTGTATTTTTCGAGGAATAATGATTTTTAATCACCCCTACTCTTCTTTTTATTAATTATATAATAAAATATATATAAAGTAAATATTAAGCGGACAAGCAGGATTAGCAATAATATTATTGAACTTATGTATATAGTAATTAGAGAATTTTATTAAAGGAGTTTGATTAAGATGGCTAGAGATTTAAATTATTTAAAAGCAGTAGAGAACTTCAAAAAATACTTAACAGTTGATAGAGCTTACTCAAAATTAACCGTAAAAGAATATGATCATGATCTCAAACTACTCTATAAATATTTGAAAAACGAACAAGATTTTGATGAAGATTTTAACATATCACAAATATCTAAATATGAAATCTCTGAATTTTTAAGTGACATTGTTTTAAGTTATGATAATAGTGCAGTTACTAGAAACCGTAAATTATATGCTATACGTTCCTTTTTTAAATTTCTTCAAAAAAGGGAGTATATAGAAAAAAATCCCGCTATGACAATTGAATCATCAAAAACGAGAACTACAGCCGAACCTATTTATTTAAAATTAGATGAAGCTAAAAAATATATTAAAGTAATCAAAGAAGCAGATTTATTAAATAAAAAAAGAGATCTAGCTATTGTTAAACTGTTTTTATATGCTGGGTTAAGGGTTTCAGAATTAGTTGAATTGGATCTAGAAGATATAGATTATGAAGATAAATCCATTAAATTTTTTGGAAAGGGAAATAAAGAACGTTATGTACCTTTACATGCAGATACAATAAATTCAATTAAACAGTATCTACCTGAAAGAAATAAAATTGATCCTAATGATAAAGATGCTGAAAAAGCCCTCTTTTTATCTACTAGAGGTAACAGAATCAGTCCACGCTCAATTCAATTATTTGTTAAAAAATATGCCAAAATGGCAGGTATTAAAAACGCAAGTAAGGTAACACCTCATAAATTAAGGCACACCTTTGCTACAATGCTCTATAACAAAACAAAAAATATTAAAGTATTACAAGATTTATTAGGTCATGAAAATATATCTACAACTCAAATATATACTCATACTGACCAAAAACAAAAAAAGGAAGCTATTGATGAGCTTCCAGACTTTTAAAAAAATGGTGGTGGGAGCCAGAGTCGAACTGGCGACACGAGGATTTTCAGTCCACTGCTCTACCACCTGAGCTACCCCACCACAATTTTAAATATTTAATTGGTTGCGGGAGCCGGATTCGAACCGACAACCTTCAGGTTATGAGCCTGATGAGCTACCAGATTGCTCCATCCCGCGATAAAATGGTGAGCCATGGAGGAATCGAACCTCCGACAACCTGATTAAAAGTCAGGTGCTCTACCGACTGAGCTAATGGCCCCTATTGGATTCAACGATTTTTATATTAACATCTTTCCCCTATAAAGTCAAGGGTTTATGGCTTATTACTTAATGGTGAAAATTAATTATTATAATGAATTTTTTGTTGTTTATATAATAAAATAGTTTAATTATTGATTTAAATTCCCGGTTTTGTTAACAGGAATATTACTATTAATATAGTATAATTTATAGTATGAAATCTTTATAATTAATTCCTTAGGAGTTGAATGAGATGAATTTTAATTTTTTCAAAGACAAATATTTAAGTTTTGATAATTATATAGATTTTAAATATTTTTTAATACAAATGATATTAGTAGCGGTCTTTGCAGTTATAATTACCGAGGTTATTATATCATTTTTTACCTTTGAAAAACTTACTACAAATTTATTATTCTTAAGAGCATTTTCTGTTTCTTTTTATATATTTTTTATATTCTTTATAAAAAAAGATGAAGAACGTATGGACCTTATCACAAATATATTATTTGTATTTTTTATTATTGAAAGTATCATCTTCTCTTTTCTTGGATATGGTGATTATTTAATTGTATGGTTAATATCTTCTCAATTAGTATTTGGTGCATTTTCAACCAATAAAACTCTAATGAAAATATTAACGGGATATTTTTATGCGTTGTACATGGGGATTTCTATTTATACGGGTAATATGAATATATTTTTACATAGATTTATTTATTTGACCTTTATTCTGGTTATTAATTATTACTTTTATTTAGGTATAGAAAGATACTTTTCTCAACATGAAGTTATTAATGATATGGAAGAAGCTCTTGAAGATCTAAAAAATAATTCTTCCCATTCTTTAAAAGATGCCTTAACTAACACCTATAATAGAAAATCTTTATATTCAATTCTTAAAAAGGAAATAGCTTTAGTTAGACAACATGGTATTACCTCAAGTTTAGTTTTTATTGACCTTGATAATTTTAAAAATATAAATGATAAATATGGCCATCAGCAAGGTGATAAGATACTGAAAAAAATAAGCACTATCTTTCTTAATATAATTCGAGAAGAGGATTATATATGTAGATTTGGTGGAGATGAATTTATTTTTATTTTATCAGATTGTAAAAAAGACAATGCCTTAGAAATTATAAATCGTATAAAGCAGAAAATGAATGAACACTTAAGCAATCAAGAAATTAGTCTAGATTTTAGCTATGGTATTAAAGAAATTGAACCAAATACTGAATTGGACTCCCAAGGTATTATTGAACAAGCCGATAATTTCATGTATCAAAATAAGAAAAATAACAAAAAAGATATCCTCTAGAAATAAATAAATCAAGTTGAATCAAGAATTATCTTGGATATTTTTCAAAAAATTGGACATTGTTGGCTTCATCAAAAAGTTTAAATCAAAAGATAAATAATCTTCTTCATCTTCACCATCAGGGATTTCTTTGTATTTTTTAAAAATATTATTGATTTCTTCTGCCATGTCATTAATGTTCTCTTCTTTAATAAATATTCTTCCCATAATTAAATCCAAACTTTTTTTAGGTTCAGGATAACCTGCTTTTTCTAACGCACTTTCCAAATCATTATACTCCTTTGATAATTTTAACAAATCATAATAATCTCCCTGGATTGCATGTAATAAACCAAAAATGAAGTGGTCATGTATTTTATCAGGGATCATAGATAATACTTCTGGAGAAAAACTATAGTATTCAGCTTTTTTGGCATAAATTTCCTTATCATCAACTGTTTTTCTTTCTATCATATCTTCCTCTAAAAATAATTCTAAATACTCTTCTATTAGCTCTAATTCCTCACCCGATTTTTCAGAAATGTCCTTAGCTGCCATATACTTATCTTCTTCTAAAATAGATAAAACAGTTAAACCAAATGGATCTGTTAATAAATTAGTCTGTTCAATTGTCTCGGCCTTAAAATATTCTTCCTTCATATTATATTCCCCCATCTATTTGTTATATTAATTATTTCTTTGTGTTTTATAAATTTCCTTCTCCAGAAGAATAAAAATAAGCCTCCTTTTTACAGGAGGCCTTATTAATCATTAGTTATTCATCTTTTTCTGGTTGCCATTCTTTCCAAACTTTTCCTACTAAATCTTTACCTGGTTTTAAGGTAGCTTTACCGGGATGCCAACCAGAAGGTGTAGCTTCTCCGGTTTTTCTAACATGTTTGAAAGCCTGTAATTGTCTAACTAATTCTTCTACATTTCTTCCCACCGGGGGTGTCAATACTTCCATTGCTTGTAAAATACCATCCGGGTCTATTAAAAATCTTCCTCTTACATGTACTCCTTCTTCTTCATCATAAACACCATATTTTTTACCAATTCGTCCAGATGGATCAGCAACCATAGGATAAGGAATTCCACCATCTACCATTTTAGATAACTCTACCTCATCCCAAATTTTATGAGAAAAATGACTATTGGTGCTTACTGATATCACTTCTGCGCCTAATTCTTTAATTTCATCATACTTGACGGCAACTGCCGACAATTCAGTAGGTCATACAAAAGTGAAATCTCCTGGATAAAAACAAACAATCCTCCATTTACCGTCATAATCAGAAAGTTTTACATTTTTAAAATCTCCATTGTGATAAGCCTTACCTTCAAAATCTGGTGCTTGTTTACCAACTTTTACCATTAATATTACCTCCCCTTCATTTATGTTATTTTCAATATATCAAAAACAATAATGATTATCAATATAGTTAAAATAATATGTCACTCTCTTTTTTTATTAAACTATAAAAAAGTAGGGGGGATAATTGAATAAACAAACTCAAAGTTTATATTTATTAATTTCCTTTAATAATTTATTGTTTAACCTTAACTTTTGGAGATAATATTTTTAAAAAAACTTTTATCATTATTTTAACTAAAATCTACAACGCACCTTGTATTCTAAAAAATAATTCATGATTTTCTTTTAAGCAAATTTTCTAAAATTAACTTAAATATATTGATTCCATTTATTATTAATCCATTCTTTCATATTATTATTTTGATGTGTTGAAAGTAAAACTAATTTTGCTTTCTCTTGTCTACTATTTACTTTGTTATAGTTAATTTCATTTCCAACCATATCTACATAATACCAACCATCATAGGTTTGTACAAATCCTTTTCCTCTAAACACCTTCTTAGATATTTCCTTTAAAAAAATGTTTAATTTTTCTTTAGAAATTATTTTATCTGATTCGAAGGTATAAGTACTAGGTCGATTATCTGGTCTATTAATAGTGGCTTTATTATTTTTTTGAAATCCATCCTGCTTTTTAAAATCGTTTAAGTCAAAATAATCATCTAGACGTTCCAAATTAAATTCACAGTAAGTCGTTACTATAATATGAGCGTTCTCATTTAATTTTATTATTTTGCTTTTAGCTTTACTAATGGTTTCTTTATCTACTAGATCGTTTTTATTAATTATAATTAATTCACTAAATAACACTTGTTTTTCAACTGCCTGTGAAGTGTTAATGACCTTTAAAAAATTATTAGCATTAACAATACAAATACTGCCATTATATCTTAATTGCTTATCACTTAATTTTTTTGTCTCTTTTATGATTTTATCCATATTTGAAGGATCAGAAAGTCCAGAAGTTTCTACGAATATCATATCTAAATCATAATTTAAAAGTTCAATAGTTGCTTTAATAAAAGAATTTTCTAAACATGAACAAAATATTGAACCGTTATTTATTTCAATTAAGTCCATGTTCTTACCCTCAGCTAATTCACCATCAATTCCTATCCTACCAAATTCATTGACAATAACTCCGATTTTAATATCTTCATGTGTTTTTAATAATCTTTTTAACATTGTTGTCTTTCCTGAACCTAAAAAACCTGTTATTAAGTATAAATCTGTTAAGTTATTCTGAGTATTCAATATTTTTTACTCCTTTTATTAATATTTAAGATAGATTTTAAGTTTTTTCTTCTATTTTATTAATAATTTCTTCTTGTAATTCTGATTTATTTGGAGTACCTTGATATTTTGATTCTCCATCAATTAATACAGAAGGTATACTTTCTACATTCAATTTTTTCATTCGCGCTACCGACTCTTTTTCTTTAATTTTATATTCATTTAAAACTATTTTTTCTTTCATTTCATCAGAAATAGCTTCATATACTGAATTCACCATATACTGACAGGGAGCACAAGATTTAGAATCTAATGTGAATATTTCAATATATACTTTATCTTCGTTATCATAATCAGGTAATTCAATCTCTATATTTTCCTCTTCAATATCTTCAAAGTCCTCCATTAAATCATATGCATCTTTATTATGGACTACTTCACTAACTGCCTGAATATTTTCAGCTGGAGTATCATATGCTATATCACAACCGGGAGATAATATATAACCTTTTTCTCCTCCTATTTCCATGCATTCTAAAGCATGTTTTTTAGCTTTTTGATGAGATCCCATCAATAATACAGTAGTTAATTCCATATTTCCTCCAAAAGAAATATCATATTTATTACTAATATCTTTGACATAATCTAAAGGTATATTTTCATCAATCGAAATATTATCTGGTTTACTTTTGCACATTTCTTCAATGTTTTGTTTTGCATCTCCACAAACAAAAAATGAAGAATATGCACCTAAACTTCTTATATGTTCAAATACTTCTTTTACCGCTGGTTTAACCATTGAACCAAAATCTTTAGGAGAAATCTGAGAAGTCATAGGATCTACTACTGCTATTACATCCATTCCAGCCTCGATATACATTTCTGCTGTCTTCTTTGCTACTTTCTTTGTAAAGTTCATTAGTTTTTTAACATATTCTGGGTTATCAAACATTTCCATAAATATTTGGGAACCCAAAAGATGTAATCCCAAAGTAAAAGGGCCGGTTATAAGACCATATAAAGCAATTTCATCTCCGAATTTATCATTGATTCTTTCCATTGCATTTAAAATTTTAGGAAAACGCCCGTCAGTTTTATTTGGAATTTGTAATTCACTTAATTCAATACCTTCATTTAAAGGGTGGCCAATAACAGTAGGAGGATTATCTTTATTCCACTGTAGTTTACAATTTAAAGTTTCAGCTTCAACCTGTAAATCAAAAATTACCGGTATCCCATCAGGCTCATATAAATTAATTGCTTTAGAAATCCCTTCTACAATTAAATCTTCACTTTTTAGATATTCTTCTGCATTTACATCAATAAGCTTACCACCATGACAACCTACGAAAGGTACCCAAGGAACTCTTTTAGAACTATTACCTTCAATTGTTTCAAATAATATTTGTTTTGGTTTCATAAAATGCAACCTCCTATTATTCGATAGTAAATAAGAAAGTGTTTATTACCTTAATAATTTTAATATTTAAGTTTGAAATACAAACTTATGAAATAATTATTCTATCAAATCAACCATCAAATTATTTATTTTATTAAATACATACTTTTTATCATATTTTGTTTTAAATTCATTATTTTCGTATAATATTTTACCATTTACAATAGTAGTTTCTACATTTTCTAGACTAGAAGAATATACTAATGTAGCAACCGGATTATGAATAGGAATACTCTTAGGTTTTTCTGGATTAAAGATAAATAAGTCAGCTTTTTTCCCTTCTTCTAGAGAGCCAACTTCTTTATCCATTTTTAATGTCTCTGCTGCTTCTTTTGTAGCCATTTTTAGCACATTTTCAGCAGATATAATATTTGGTTTTTCATGGGATACTTTCTGTAATAATGCACTTAGTTTAAGGGTTTCAATCATATCCATTGAATTATTACTGGCTGCTCCATCAGTACCTAGACTAATTTTTGAACCCGAATTTTTTAATTTTATTATAGGGGGAATACCAGAGCCTAAATACATATTAGAAGCAGCATTATATGCAACATTTACTCCATTTGAGCCCAGTACTTCACATTCTTCATCTGTTAATTTAACACAATGAGCCGCAAGTAAATTAGGTGTTAAAAATCCTACTTCCTCCATTAGTTCAATTGCCTTTTTATTATACTCTTTTTTGATGTGCGTATTATCATCTTCAGTTTCTAATAAATGTATAGAATAAGGAATATTGTTACTTTTACTATATTCCACTGTAGCTTCAAGACCTCTTTTAGAAATTCCCCATGTAACTCCAGGGCCAGTCCAAATTTTCATCATCCCATCAGATTTAACTTCGTATTTATTTATTAACCGCTCTACATCTTCAAAAGCTTCCTCTGGTGTTTCAAGATAAGATTCCGGAATACCATTTTCAACACCACAATCATGAAAATTTCTAATCATCAAACCTCTTATACCCATATCTAAAAAACCTTCGATTACACCATCGCTTAATTTTGGTTTGTGATGAGCGTAAAAGAAGTCTGCTACCATTGTACAACCGGATTGAAGTGATTCTAGAGCAACTAACAAAGCAGCATAATAATTTATTTTTTTAGTAATCTTCTGGCTATAAGGTGCAACTACTGCTTTTACCCAATCCATTAAATTAAGGTCAGCACCTAAACCTTTTAATAATATTTGATAGGCATGAGTATGGGTGTTTATTAATCCTGGAAACACAATTTTCCCTTTTGCCTCTATATATTTTTCTGCAATGAAATTTTCATTATAATTATCCATCTCATCTATTATTTTTATTTTATTATCTTGAATACCAATAAACCCATTATTTATTATTTCTTCATTATCATTCATTGTTATTATCTTGGCATTTTTTATAAGAATATCTAATTTTATATTATTAGTGTTCAATTCCATATTAATCAGCTCTCCTTTTATTCAACAAGTTCAGCCTGAGCGCCTTTATCAACCACAAAGGTTTCACCATTATAAGCTTTTGAAGCATCAGAAGCAAGAAAATATACAGTATTTGCTACTTCTTGGACCTCCATAAGTTGTGGTATATTCATTATAGCTTCTTTTACTTTTTCTCTTTCTTCAGGGTCATCAATTTCTTCCCATCTACTGGTAACTAAGGGGGTCTTAACTGGACCAGGACATATGATATTTGCCCTTATATCTTCATTCTTATAGTCAACAGCTATTGATTTACCCAACATTATTAAAGCACCTTTTGTGGTACAATAACCTGCTTTTTCTGGCAGAGCAGACATACCAAGATTTGAACTAGTAATTATTACATTGCCGTAACCTTGTTCTTCCATTACCGATAAAACTTCTTTTGCACATAAAAATACTCCATTAACATTTATCTCAAATAATTTTTTCCAATCTTGATAATCTATGTTTGAAATCTTCTCATTAGGACCTTCTATACCAGCATTTAAAAAAGCTACATCAATTCTTCCCCATTTCTCTACGATTTCTTTAACAGCTTTTTTAACTGACTGTTCATCAGTCACATCACAATTAAAAAACTTCGCCTCGATATCTTTACTATTAAATTCTTTTTCTGTCTCTTTCCCATTTTCTTGGTCAATATCACATATAGCAATTTTTGCATTGTCTTGTCCTAACTTAAGACCACTTGCTTTTCCAATACCTGATGCGCCTCCGGTAATTAATACAACTTTATCTTCTACACTCACTACTTATTCCCCCTTTATTATATTAATTTGTATAAGTAAATGACTTTTCTAAAACCTTTTTATTAAATTTACCTGCATTAAAACTTTTCCCCGTTCTTTCATTTATAATTGTGACTGATGCAGGTGAAAATAATTCTTTAGGAACATTATAAAAATCCAAATCGGCTTCTTTAAATATTTCTTTAAAAGGTCTACCATAAACTTCTGACTGATCTGAAGTTATTTTATTTATAATATTTTCAATATTATCATCTTCTGTATTAACAGTAAAATTAGCATGCCCACCATAAATTAAGGCATCATTCATTCTACCCATTGATATTAATTCATCTTTAATCAAAGGTGGAATCACACAAAATCCCTGGGACTGTATAATAGTATCTAAATCAAAATTTTCTTCCATTAATCTATGTAATGTCTGTTCCAATATACGACCAGAAACCTGTATATAGGTAACCAAACTGGCGGGGGGAGCTATAAGTATATATAACATATCTGAATCCACATTACAGGCCTTAGCTAGATTATTAGCCTGTTCTAAAGTAACTGTAGATGGGTTTTCTATAGTAATTATCGCTTTATCAAAGTCATCTTCATAATCAGTATAGGGAGTTAACCAATCATTTTCTTTTCTCCCTAAGGTACGACCAGGACCTGCTAAAATGGGTGCAAAATTACCGGGAGATAACTCCCAACCCGATATTTGACAGCCAGCAAGAGAAAGTAAGGGCCAATCTACCCTAACATTAACTGCAGGTAAATATGTACCGGCTATTTTTTCAGGAAATGTTTCAAAACTGGCCTGCCCTAATCCACCTAAAAGAATTTCTGTGAGAATACGACCTGCTTCCCAACTTCCTTTAACCTTTTGTCCTAAATCGATAACTGTAGTTCCGTTTTCCAAATATGAGATATCTATTTTTAATATATCTTTATTTTTTAATAATTTTTTTACTAATTGAAATGATTTTCTATTTACGCTAACCATTTTATCACCCCGTCTCCTACATATTACATGTAAGTAGTATTTTTAAAAAAATTTAAATGTGAAGTGCCATATCCAAACTATTTAGAGTACTTTCCTTTATCATTTCACTTAAAGTAGGATGAGGAAAAATGATATCATCAATAGTTTCAACTGTACCTTCTAATGTCATAGCAAATGTACCTTGACCTATTAATTCTGTAGCATGTGATCCAACTATTAACATACCTACTAACTGATCATACTCTGTTTCGACAATAGTTTTTACAAAACCATTATCTTTCCCACTTAAAGCTTTACCGTTAAAATCATAGGGGAAATGACCAATTGTTATATTACCATCGTATTTTTTATTTGCTTCTTGTTCTGTAAGTCCTACTGCCGCAATTTCCGGATCTGTATAAATACATCTCGGTACATTATTATAGTCTATTTCTTTGTCATCACCTAATGCGTTATCAACTGCTGTAATTCCTTCCTGAAAAGCAACATGAGCAAGTTGGTAATTACCATTAAGATCACCAACTGCATAAATACCGTCAATGTTAGTTTCCATACGATTATTTACTTTAATACTAGATCTATCATACTCTATACCTATTTTATCCAAATTAATTTCTTCAAGAAGTGGACTTCTCCCAACGGCAATCATAACTTTATCTATAGTTAAAATCTTATTTTCATTATCCTGGGTATAACTTACTTCTAATTGATTATCAAGCTCTTGCCAGTTATTTACTTCACTATTGAGTAAAACATTTATTCCTTCCTCTTCAAAGGCTTCTTTTAAATAATCTCCAACAACTGTCTCTTCTGTAGGAATCAATTTATTCATTTTTTCAATAATAGTTACCTGACTGCCTAAATTATTGTAAATATTAGCAAATTCTACACCAATAACTCCGCCCCCTACTATTAATATATTTTCAGGAATCTCTTCTATTTCAAGAGCATCTTTATTATCCATTATTAAGTCATGTGAAAAAGGAAACCCAGGAATTTCAATTGGCTTACTACCAGTAGCTAAAATAATATTTTCACTTTCAATAATTTCATTATTTCCATCACTTTTAGTAACTTGAACTTTATTTTTATCTACTAACTCCGCTTTACCTTCAATTAATCTAATGTTTTCATGATTATTAAGTAAAGAATTAACTCCTCCAACTAATTTATTTACTATTTTATTTTTATGCTGCATTAATTTATCAATTTCAAATTCTACTTCTCCTATTTTAATTCCATGATTGTTCCATTTCTTAATTTCATTGGCAATTCCTGTAGATGCTAACAAAGCTTTAGTAGGTATACAACCCACATTTAGACAGGTCCCACCTAACTTGTTCTTTTCTATTATAACAGTCTCTGCACCGTTTTGAGCTGCCCTCAAGGCAGAAACATAGCCACCGGGTCCGCCTCCGATAATTGTAATATCTGCTGTCATTTTGATACCTCCACTCCAAAATGCAAAATTATAGATTTAGTCTATAAGCATCTTGGTTGATTCAAGATTGTTTAACACAACTTCTTCACAATCTTCTATATGCTCTTCGATAAAATCATGTACCTTGTCTTCTTCATTATCTTTTATGATTTCTAACAATTCTCTGTGATCATCTATTAAATTGCAAATATTGCTTTTAATCTCTTCAGCATTCTGAGTATACCATATTTCATATCTCCAGTAATCTTTTAGAGCATTAATTAGTTTTTTGGAATGTGAGTATTGATATAATTTAAAATGAAAATTTTTATTTTCTTCTATATATTTTTCAATTTCGTTATTATTATAATATTTTTCTGTTTTATCTAATATTTTATTGAGTTCTTTAACTTCTTCTTCACCAATATGATCCATCGCTTCTCTTATAGCCAAACCTTCTAATGCTCCCTGTATTCTTAATAGATCATGTATCTCTTTTCTGGTTAAAGTATTAACTTTAAAGCCAACATTAGGTATAATTGTTACAAAATCCTCTTTTTCAAGAAGTTTTACAGCTTCATAAACCGGTGAACGACTTATTCCAAACTCTTTTGCTAAATTACTTATACTATATTTTTCTCCCGGTTCCAATTCACCTTTAATGATATAGTTTTTTATTTTATCATATACAATTTCACTTTTTGTTGCTACTTCAATACCTAATTCCATAATTAAACACCCTTTCTATCGATCTTTTTTATTTTAAATACCTCTCTAAAAATTTGTAAATAATCTTCCATAACCCTGTTTAAATTATATTCTTTTCCGGTTTCTTGATAAATACTGGTCGCTTTTTTATCCACAAATCCACAAGGATTTATATGATTGAAATAATCTAACTCAGTATTTATATTCAAAGCAAAGCCATGTCGGGTCACCCATCGATTTATACCAATTCCAACAGCACATATTTTTTTGTTATTTATCCAAACACCTGGAAAATCCTCTTTTCTTTTTCCTTCAATTCCATATTTTTTTAAAAGGATTATTATTGATTCTTCAAGTTTTTTTAAATATAGTAAAATATCTTTTTCAAAATTTTTCAAATTTAAGATGGGATATCCGACTAATTGTCCAGGACCATGAAAGGTTATTTTACCACCTCTGTTTACATTATAACATTCAATATCATGTTCCTGCAAAAAAACTTCTGAAACCAGCAAATCCTTTTTACTACCATCTCTACCGATCGTATATACAGGGTTATGTTCTACAAGGAGCAGATAGTCTTCATTTAATCCATTTTTCTTTTTATCAGCAATTTCTTCCATCTGATTCCAGGTCTTTTTATATTCGGCATTAAATATTTTTTTTACTATGATATCTATCACTCCTTTACTTTTAGATTAAATTAAATCTTCAGGGGTTTCTAACTTGTTTTTAAGGGTGTTTAATATTCTTGCAGCTTGGGCACCATCTATTAATCGGTGATCAAAGCTTAATGTTATATTTAACTCTTTTCCTATAAAAAGTCCACCATCTTTAATTAAAGGTTTATCTTTGATTTCTCCGAATCCAAATATTGCTACTTCAGGATAATTGATGATGGGTGTTAAAGTTTTAATATTATACATGCCTAAATTACTAATAGTTATAGTCCCGTTCTGCATTTCGTCCATCGAAAGTTCGTTATTTTGGGCTTTATTGACTAAAATATTTATTTCTTCAGATAATTGGTTTAAACCTTTTTCTTCTGTGTTTTTAATTACTGGTACAATAAGCCCCTCTTCATTATCAACCGCTAAGCCCATATTAATACTATTATGGTATATTACTTCATCACCTTTAAGAGTCGCATTTATTACAGGAAACTCTTTTATAACTTCAGTAATTGCTTTAATGAATAAGGCGTTTAAATTTAACTTAGATTTAAATTTGCTAGAAAGAGATTTATAGAGTTTCATTAAATCTGTTGCTTCTGTATCAATAGTTACACTCGCATGAGCAGCCTTTTGTTTACTTTCAAGCATTTTATCAGCTATGATCTGTCTACGACCGCTTAATTTTTCTTTTTTTCCTTTTAATTGAGTAGATGATTCTCTTTTATCTGAATTTATATATCTTTCTACATCAGATTTCATAACTCTACCCCCGGGACCAGTTCCAGTAATATTAAGAGGATCAATATTAGCTTCTTTACATAATTTTTTGGCCACAGGTGAAACTTTATTAAATGAAATCTTCTTTTCTTCTGTTTTTACTTTTGGTTTTTCAATATTATGTTCTTCAATATATTCTAGTATATCCTGTTTTAAAATACGATCTTTCGGACCTGAACCTTGAACTTTATCAAGGTTTATATTATAATCATCTGCTAATTTATGAGCAACTGGTGACACTTTTTCTGTACCATAGTTAGCAAAGCGATCTTTTGGTAATTCAATATTGTTTTTACTTAAATATTTTTTTACATCATTTTTTATTACTCGCCCTTTTGGTCCAGTACCTTCTATCTCTTCTACATCAATTCCCGCCTTTTGAGCATATTCGGCTGCCATAGGAGAAACTCTTACCTCAATATCTCGTTCTACTGTCCCTGAAATCTCTTTATCTTTAGAAATATTTTCTTCACTTTTTTTCTCTTGTTTAGTTTCCTTATTCTCTTCTATAGATTCTGAGACTTCTTCTATTTTTTCATCTTCTTCTCCTACTACGGCAATGGTTTTATGAACTGGTACAATTTCATCTTCTTCATAATATATTTTAAGTAAAACCCCGTCTACTGGAGATTCTACTACATTGGAAATTTTATCTGTACTTATTTCAACGATCGCTTCTCCTTTATTTACTTTGTCCCCCTCCTGGTGTAACCATTTTGTTATTTTACCTTCTTGCATGGATAATCCCAGTTTGGGCATTTCTATTTGAGTTGCCAAGATATATACCTCCCTCTATAAGTTGATATTTTTTAATATTCTACAACTTCTTTGATTCCTTCTAATACTTCATTATAATTAGGTAAAATGTAGTCTTCTAACTTTGGAGAAAAAGCTACAGGGCTATCCAAAGAAGCAACTCTTTTAACCGGAGCTTTTAAAAACTCGAACATTTCATCATTTAACATTCCTGCTATTTCTGCCCCATATCCACCTGTTTTGGGAGCCTCATAGGCAACTACTACTCGATTTGTCTTAGCTATTGAATCAAAGATTGTTTCTTTATCAAAAGGTACTAAGGTACGAGGATCAATAACTTCTACACTAATCCCATCCTCAGCTAATTCTTCAGCTGCCTGTAACGCATATTCACACATCTTCATCGAAGCTATTATAGTCACATCTGATCCTTCTCTTTTCACTTTAGCTTTTCCTAACTCAAGTTCATAAGATTCTTCAGGTACTTCACCTGAAGTACTATATAACATTTTATGTTCAAAAAATATTATTGGATTTTCGCTTCTAATAGAGGAAATCAACAAACCCTTAGCTTCATATGGTGTAGTAGGAGCTACTACTGTAATACCTGGGATATTCATCAACCAGGCTTCAGGATTTTGAGAATGATGATAGGCTGCTCTAAATCCTCCCCCATTAGCAGTTCTTAAAACTATTGGAGCAGTTAGTTGTCCTGAAAACATGTAATGTGCTTTCGCTGAATTATTTACTATCTGATCAAAACATTCTGTTATGAAATCGGCAAACATAATTTCTACAACTGGTCTTAATCCTGTAAAAGCAGCACCATTACTTAAACCCAGCATCGCAGCTTCAGAAAGGGGAGTATCTATAACTCTCCTCTCACCATATTTTTTCCAGAGCCCTTTGGTAACTCCAAAATCTCCGCCCATTTTACCCACATCTTGACCAAGTACAAATACATCTTCATCTCTTTCCATTTCTTGATGTAAGGCTTCATTTAAAGCCTGGGAGAATTTTAACTCACGCATTATTTTCCCTCCTTCATTGATTCATATGGTTCAGCATATATATATTTAACAGCATCTTCTAGTTCGGGTTCAGGACTTTCTAATGCAAACTCAACCATATCTTCTACTTCTTTTAAAGCATCTTCTTCTAATTTGTCGAGTTCCTTAAAAGATACTCCCTCGTCTTCTAATTTTTCTCTTAAATTTTTAATAGGACATTTTTCTTCTTTCCATTTCTGTACTTCATCTTTTGGTCTATAGGAAGCCGGGTCACCAGAGAAATGTCCCTGCCATCTATAGGTTAAAAGTTCCACCATACTAGGTCCTTGACCATTACGAGCTCTTTCAACAGCTCTATTCATTGCATTATAGACTTCTTCAATATCATTTCCGTCTACAACTTCAGCCGGAATATCATAGCCGGCCGCTCTATCTGATAAATTTTCAGGAAATGAATGAGCTTCTTCAGCTTTTGTAGAAATCGCATACCCATTATTAACTAAAACATAGATAAGAGGAACTTTTAGACTGGCAGCCATATTCATACTTTCATGAAGTTCACCACGACCACAGGTTCCATCTCCCATAAAAACTGCTGTCACATTATCTTCACCACGATATTTGCTGGCATAAGCAGTTCCTAGTCCTGTAGCAGTTATTGAACCTTCTATAGCATTATTGCCCATATTACCAACCTCAACATCAGCAATATGCATACTTCCACCTTTACCTTCACATAAACCGGTCTTTTTCGCAAAAATTTCTGCCATAACTTTCTTTTTAGGGCTTCCTGCTAAAAGACAAACCCCATGACTTCTATGATCAGGGAATTTATAGTCTGATTCTGTTAATACATGCATTACCCCAGTTTGAGCTGCTTCCTGTCCTATACTCAAATGAATAAATCCTGGTATATTTCCTTTTTTTGAATGCTCATCTACTTTTTCCTCAAATCTTCTTATTAAATTCATATCATAATACATCTGCTTAAACTTTTTAATATCTAAACCCATTTATATACTACCTCCTTATATAAATATTAAAAATTGTTATTTTAAAACCTGACTTGTATAACTTTCTTTTATAACATCAGTATGAATAGTTCCAGCCTCGAATAGTTTTCCGGTTTTCATATTGTGCATTTTAACCTTTGACATCGCATGAATGTTTTTGTCCATTTTATAAAAATCATTTTCTGCCTCACTGTAAAGCTTAGAAAATGGTTCACCACAGTGATCAGAAGCCCCAGATACTAAATGATTTATGACCTGGATAATTTCATCGTCATCACAATCAACCCAAAACTCAGAATAACCTCCATATAAAAGTGCATCATTTATTCTACCCATAGCTTCTGTTTCATCATTTATTATTGGTGCTATAGGTGCTAATCCTTTTGCAAATTTTATATTTTTTAAATTAAAATCATGCTCAAACATTTTATGTACCGTTTGTTCTACTGAACGGGCTGCCACCTGAATACTACCTACTAAACTGGCACTTGGTGCCACTACTAAATATATGTTTTCTGGAGCTACACCACAAGCCTTAGCTACTTGGTTGGCAATATTTACATCAGGTAATTTTTCCATTTGTAAACAAAGTACACATTCATCATTTTGATCCCTATAATCAGTCATTTCAAAATAATAATCACTTTCAACTATAGCTTGAGCACGAGCTGGTCCAGAACCAATAATAGTATTATCACCATTTGCAATTTTCCAGCCGGCAATTTGAGAAGCAATAGTGGAAGTCACAACCTGATCACTATGTACAAAAACTCCCGAAAGTTCTAATTCGCCAACACTATAGGGAACTATATCTACCATTCCCAAATTACCCATATTTAATTTTACGAACTCTATACCAGCCTGCCAACTACCTTCAGCATTTATACCCATATCAAGAATGATTGTTCCATTACTTAATTTATTTATTTCGACTCCTAATCTAGCAGCATCTTTAATTACATTTTTTACTACTTTGACCGCTTCTTCATTAATACTTACCATAGCTACTTATCACTCCTTTTACTTCCTTTTACCATTTATATCTATTGTAGTTCCAGAAATAATATCAGCTTCATTTGAACTGAAATACTTTATTACTTCTGCCAAATTTTTTGGTTGAATCCACTCTTCCGGATTACCATCATTTATTCTTTCTCTAGTATATTGTGTGTTTACCAATCCTAGATTAAGTGTTAATACATTTATATTAAACTCTTGTAATTCTTCAAATAATACCATCGAAAGACCGTTTATACCCGATTTAGAAGCAGTATATGCACCAAAACCGGGAAAATAATTTTTGGCTGCAGTAGAAGAAATGTTTATTATTTTACCTGCTTTTTTGTTTTTCATTACCTGGCCGAATTCTTTAGAACACAAAAAGGTACCTGTTAGGTTTACTTCAATAATTTTTTTCCATGTTGAGAGATCTGTTTCCAAAATCGAGTTTGCTTCATGAATAGCTGCATTGTTTATTAGGATATCGACTTTGTTGAAATTATTTAATGTTTCTTTTACTAGGTTTTTTACATCCTTTTCACTACTTATATCAGTCGGGACATATATGGCTTTCCCTTTTTTATCTTTATTAATTTTTTCAGCTGTTTGTTTAATCTCATTTTCAGTCCGAGCGGTAACCACTACATTTGCTCCGCTTTCTGCATAGGAAAGGGCTATTTGCTTACCTAGTCCTCGTCCTGATCCTGTAACAACTATAGTTTGATTATTAAAATTCATATTACTACTCCCTTCTAAAAATCTAATCCATTATAACTTTGATAATAATTAATATTTTTCAATATTCATCTATCTATTTTAGGTTTAAAAAATTATTTCATAAAATGTCTAGTTACATTGTTGAAATTTAATAAATAACAAATAATTACAACTTATTTTAATTAGGGTTTATTTCTTCATGATTTTCTTTTTCATTTCCAAATATCTTTTTTTCCCATATTGTAATTGATAACTTGACAATACTAAGCGTTCGATAAGGTTATGAACAATATTCATTCCTTCATTATCAGCTTTTGCCCCAGCTTTTTTATTATCTTTACTCCAAATAGTTCCTCCATTATAAGCATGGTTACCACCTACAACATGAACTCCATATGTATGATAAAAACCATGAATAGTATTTATTGTAGTTTCCTGTCCTCCATGCCGTGTACCTCCTACTGCTATTGCAGCTCCAACTTTATCCCAAAAATAACCCGGATCTTCTTTCATAATATTCCAAACAGGTCTTAAAAGATTAAAAAAGGATGTTAATTGTCCTGTAGCGTTCATCAAATAAACAGGAGAAGCAATTAAATATGCATCTGCTTCATAAAATTTTTCATAAATTTCTTTATTATTAACATCATGATGAGCACAATATCTACTTTCTTCTCTTATACACTTATCACAATGAATACAATATGGAAGTTTGTAATTTTTCAGTAAAATTTCATCTACCGATATTTCTTCATATTTAGCTGCTTTTTCTAAGGATTCATTTAATACATGTTCTGTTGCACCAGCTCTCGGACTGCCACAAATTCCTAAAAGTTTTATCACCAATTGTACCTCCTTATATTATGGGGAGGTAATAAGTACCTCCCCTATTACTATCTAGTTAATCATTCTCTCCAGGCACTCTATATTCTCCAGATTTAATTTTTTCTGTTGCTTTTTCAATTTCTTCAAATACTTTTTCAGGGACTTCTTCTTTAAGTTTTTCGTTCCATTTAATATAAGTGACATCTTCTTTAAGTCCTATTTCTACAATTTCGCCAGTATTAAATTCTCCAGATTTTACCCTTTGAGCAATTGTTAAAAATGCCTTAGGTAAATCAAGCATTATTGAGCCAAGCATAGTATTAGGAGCGAAATGAGTTTGATCATTAATATAGCCAAATGAATATACTTCTTCTTCTTTACTAGCTTTAAAAGCACCAATACCAACTGCATTTGCATTAGGTACTATGATATCTGCTCCTTGGTTTATTTGAGATAATGCAGCTTCATATCCTGCATTCACATCCTCCCAACTACCCACATATGTAGTCATTACTTCGACATCAGGATCTACACTCTCAACACCTAATTCAAATCCACGAAAACATTTTGATATTGCCGGAATTTCTTGTCCACCAATTAAACCTATTTTGTCAGTTTTAGAAATTATAGCTGCAGCTATACCAGCTAAATAAAAACCATCTTCTCCCTTTATAACAACCGGAGATAAATTCTCTGCTGTATTAGAACCACCAATTGTAATAAAGGTTGTGTCAGGATAATTCGGGGCTATTTCCTTTGCTGGATCTTGAAATTGAAATCCATGCCCAATTACTATGTCATATCCTCTTTCTCCATAGTCTCTAAAACTTGCTTTCTTTTCACTTGGGGTAGGAGCTTTAATATAACTAACTTTTGCTCCCAATTCTTCTTCAATCTTTAAAAGCCCTTGATAAGCACTTTGATTCCAACCATCATCATTAATTGAACTAGGAACTAATAATGCAGCCTTAAACTCGTCAGCCGAGACCAACCCACTACCAGCCATAACCAACACCAAAGATGTCACAATTACCATTAATAATAATTTTTTCATTAACGACCCTCCTTTTTTTTATAAAAAATCACCTTTAAGTGATTTCATCAACTTATTCTTTTATATATGGTACTGCTAAACCAGAAGGTGCTCCAACTTTGCTTTTACTAGCAATTATGACAGCAATTACTGTCATAATATAGGGTATCATTAAAACTAAATCATATGGAATACTGCTTCCTGTTGTTTGAATTATTAACTGAATGGCACTAGCTGCACCAAATAATAATGCTCCAGCAAAAACACCACCCGGTTTCCACTTACCCAATATAATAATAGCTAATGCTATATATCCTTTTCCAGCTGACATGCCTTCTACAAATGAATTTGAATGGGCAATTGATAAAAAGCAACCACCTATTGCTGCTAAAACTCCACATGTTATAACACTTAAATATTTATATTTAATTACATCTATTCCTAAACTATCTACAGCTTCTGGATGTTCACCTATTGATGTTATGATAATTCCTAAAGAAGTTTTTTTGAATAAATACCAAAATAACAATACAAACACAATTGCTAAATATACTAAAATATTATAATTAAAAAATAATTCTCCTAATACAGGTAATTTTGATAAAAATGGTAAAGAAATATTCTTAAAATCTTTTACAAAATATACTGGATTCATTACATTACTAAAAAAATGTCTATATAAAAATCCAGTTAGACCTGCACTAATCATATTTAAACCTAATCCAACTACTATCTGATTAGTTTTTAACGTAATACAGAAATAAGAAAATACTAATGCTAACAAACCACCAGAAATTATTGCTAATAATAAACCTCCCCATGGCGAATCTAATAGATGAGAACCAGCATATCCAGTAAAAGCTCCCATTAGCATCATACCTTCTACTCCTATATTTAATACTCCAGATTTTTCAGAAATATTTTCACCAAGGGCTGCAAATAAAATTGGAATGGACATCCTTATTAAACTACGAAATATATCTATAAAATTTTCTAATTCCATCTATAACCCACCCTCTCTATAATCAATTTTACATTTTTCACCACTAGAAAATATATTTAGAATGTTATTAAATGATATATTATTTGATACAACTATTAGAATTACAATTGTACCTTCTATTACTGAAACAATAACTGATGATACATTTGCTACTCGCTGCATTGCAGAAGCTCCTGTTCTCAATACACCAAAGACAAAAGAACTAATTATTACTCCTAATGGATTGCTGTTTGCTAAAAGTGAAACTGCTACAGCTGTATACCCATAACCTGGAGAAAGTCCTTCATATAAAATATATGATACTCCAGTAATTTGTATCGCTCCACCAATCCCAGCAATAGCACCACTGATTATCATAGTTGTTACCATTGTTTTGTTAACTTTTATTCCATTTAATGCAGCTGCCTTTGGGTTGGAACCAATAGCTCTAATTTCATAACCAAAATATGTTTTAAATATAATAATAAAAAGGGCTACTGCTATTATAAGTCCTAATATAAAACCAATATGTAAATGCGAGCCTTCCATTATAGTTGGTAAAATCGCTGTTTTTGCTATTTTTGCAGATTGTGGAACATTTTTTTCTGGAGTTTTCAAAGGTCCTTTTACCAGATATCCAATTAAACGAATAGCTATAAAATTAAACATTATTGTAGTTATTATTTCTGAAACATTGTATTTTGCTTTCAAATATCCAGGTATAAATCCCCAAATACCTCCACCGATTGCACCAGCTAAGATAACTATAGGAATCATAATTATTGAAGGAAGATTATAGAAACTAACTCCAGCCCAAGTTGCCATTATTGCTCCAGCTAAAAACTGCCCTTCAGCGCCAATATTATACACGCTTGCTTGAAAGGCAAAGGCTACTGCAATGCCTGTAAATAAAAGAGGGCTGGTCTGAACTAAAGCTTGTGAAAAAGAACTTAAATTTTTAAATGAAGCACCAAACATAGCTGAAAAAGCCGTTATAGGATTTACATTTGTTAATAAGAAAATTATAGTACCAACTAATAATGCTCCTGTAAATGCAAAAATAGGCTTTATAGATATTCTTAATATTCTTTTAAATTGATTTTTGTAATTCATATTTGATTTCCATCCTTTCCTTTATCATTTCCTTTTTTTCCTGTCATCATCAAGCCTATTTTTTCTTTATCTGTTTCTGGCTCTACGATATCTACGAATTCTCCTTCATAGATTACGGCTATACGATCACTTAATGCCATTACTTCTTCTAATTCAGTCGATATAAATAAAATCGCTTTACCTTTTTTACGTTCTTCTAAAAGCCTAGTTCTAATAAATTCAATCGCTCCCACATCCAATCCTCTTGTAGGATGAATAGCAATAATAACTTTTGGATCTCTAGAAAGTGCTCTGGCTAATATTACTTTTTGTTGATTACCTCCAGATAAACTATCAACTGTCAAATCTGTTTTGGGTGGTCTAATATCATATTCCCTTATTAAATCCTTACTTTTATTTTCTATCTTATCTTCCGACAAAAATATATTATTTGTAAATTCTTTTTTACGCTGGGATCCTAAAATCAAATTTTCTTTTACAGTAAAGGATGGTATTAAGCCTTTTTCCTGTCTATCATCTGGTATATGTGAAAGACCTTGTTCAATTAATTTTTTTGGAGAATTTATTTTAATACTATTTCCTTCAATATTAATTTCTCCAGTAAATTCTCTTATGCCTGTAAGAGCTTCACCTAATTCTAATTGTCCATTACCATCTACACCAGCGATTCCAAGTATTTCTCCTTCTCTTATACTAAAAGATAAATTTTTAATTACTTTTAAATTTTTATTTGATTTTACTGATAGGTTTTTTATTTTCAATAATTCTTTACCAAAACTTCTTTTTCGTTCTTCGTTAGCTTGATCTAAAAAGACTTCCCTACCAACCATCTTCTTAGCTAAACTTTCTTCACTAACTTGGTCGGTATTTAAAGTTGCAATACTTTCTCCATCCCTCATAACTGTAACACGATCACTATGATTTAAAACCTCATCCATTTTATGTGTAATAAAAATAATAGAATAGTTTTTTTCTTTTAATTTTTTGAGTGAATAAAAAAGTTCTTCTACCTCTTGTGGAGTTAATACTGCTGTGGGTTCATCTAAGATAAGTATTTTCGAATCTCGAATTAATAATTTTAAAATTTCTATTTTTTGTTGTACGCCAACTGGTAACTGTGAGACATAGTCTCCAGGATTAACATTAAAACCATATTTATCTGCTAGTTCAACAACTTTTTTATTTAACTCTTTTTCATTTAAAATAAAGCCTGCTTCCTTCATACCAAGAAAAATATTGTTAGTTACTGTTAATTGAGGTATTAACATAAAATGCTGGTGTACCATACCAATTCCAAGTTCAATTGCATCTCTACAATCTTCAATATCTACTTTATTATTTTTAACCATTATTTGTCCTTCATCCATATCATACATCCCATATAAAATCTTCATAAGGGTTGATTTGCCAGCACCATTTTCACCTAACAAAGCATGAATTTCTCCTGGCTTTAAATCAAAATTAACTTGCTTATTGGCTACAACTTCACCAAAACATTTTGTTATATTTTTCATTTCAACTAAATTCAACTGCATATCCCCCACTCTCTTTACAATATAATGAATATTATTTTGGTATTACATGTAACATGTTGCATATTATAAATAAAAAATATTAATCTTAAAAGACTTAATATTATTAATTGAATGACATTTTTTTGTGTATATAATATATGGTTAGTCCCCAAAAAGGTTAAATATATTTCTTTTATAAGAAAATAATACCAATATATTGTTCTTTATAAATTACTTTTACCATCCTTAAATTAATTAAACTAATTCCCTATAATCCTTTATATGACGGGT
>JAIPEX010000083.1 GCA_021736945.1 Halanaerobiales bacterium
AAACAAAAAAACAGACTGAGATATAAAGAGAAGTTCTTATTCTTTTTTAGGAATCATTGGGGAAAGACATTACTTGTTTTAATCCTTGTTGCATCCTTATCTTATGCTTTTTCGCTCGGAAACAGTCCACCCAATATTACACAAGATACTCCTCCTGATCAAGTAGTAAGATCATTTTATCAAGCAATTGATCAAAAAACTCCAATTTTATTAAATGAAACTACTAATCAAAATTTAAAAAAATTGGATACAATGGTATCTGAAGGCTATGTAATAGAGACGATGAGGACTGCTTTTCAAAATAGCGAACAAAGTGAAGAGAATAAAGAACTATTTGGTATAAAAAATTTAGAAATTAAAAAAAATGAATATGCTAATTATCTTGTCTATGATAGCAGATATGTCTTCTTTTATCAGAGAGAAGATCAGATTAAAGAAGTAAATATGACTGACTATCTTAAGGTAAATAAAGTTGATAACAAATGGCAGATAACAGAGATTAAAGGTTCTATTGTTTCACTGATTGAAGGTAAATTTGAAGGTTAGGTGATAAACTTGAATTTAGATTATGATCATGTACAGAAAGTATTAGTGGAATGGTTAAAAGGTAAAGTTACTGAGGCTAATCTAGAAGGTGTTGTAGTAGGCTTAAGTGGAGGTATTGATTCTGCGGTAACTGCTGTTTTAGCAAAAAAGGCTTTTAATAATGATACACTTGCCTTGATTTTACCCTGTTATAGTGACAACCAGGATCAAAAAGATGCGATAAAAGTTGCTGAAAAGTTTAATATAAAGTATAAAACAGTAAAGTTAAATCTGGTGTATGATTCTTTTAAAAAGGTTTTAGATATTAATTCTGATCATAACAAGCTTGCTTTAGCAAATATAAAGCCGCGGTTAAGAATGACAACCTTATATTACTATGCTCAGTTAAATAACTATCTTGTCTTGGGTACTGATAACTGGAGTGAACTTAAGGTGGGTTATTTTACAAAGTATGGTGATGGGGGTATTGATTTAACAATTTTAGGGAGACTTGTAAAAACAGAAGTAAGAGAACTTGCCAAACATTTAAATATACCTGAGCCGATAATAAACAAGAAACCTTCAGCAGGTCTTTGGCAAGGTCAAACAGATGAAGATGAATTAGGAATAAGTTATGAGCAGTTAGATAAATATATTCTAACAGGACAAGCTGTTCCAAAAATTAAGAAAAAAATAGAAGCTATTTCTCAAAAAAACAGTCATAAATTAGAACCAATTCCAGTTCCAAAAAGAGAAATTTTACTTTCTTAGCAGGAACTTTAAAAAAAATGTAGTATATTAGTATTAGAAGAAAATAAAATAATATGTGGTAAATAGGTGCTTTCAGTCAAGACTGAAAGAGAATAGAGAATCAGGTGAGAAACCTGTACGGGCCCGCCACTGTAAACAGTTAGTCTTTTAAAAACCACTTGTTTTATACAGGGAAGGTAAAAAGATGATAATCTGTAAGTCAGGAGACCTGCCTATTTATAAATTCTACACTCTTCGGTTACAAGATCAGTAGATTTAAATTTAAGTTATTACCAGATCTTTAAGTCGTTTGACAGAGGTCTGGTTTTTTTATTTTCAAAAAAAGGAGAGAGTTTAAAGATGAGCAATATTATCTTAATATTAGGTGGAGCTCGAAGTGGTAAAAGTACTTCTGCAGAAAAAATAGCTAAAAAAATAAGTAAAGGTGATGTATACTATCTTGCAACAGCTGAAGCCTTAGATCAAGAGATGGAAGATAGAATAAATAAACATAAAGAACAGAGACCAAAAGAATGGATTACTTTTGAAGAACCTAAATATATTCATAAACCATTAAAAGAAGTAAAAAATAATAGCACTGTACTAATAGATTGTTTAACCTTATTAATTTCAAATTTATTGTTAGAAAGTCAGGATAATAAAGATCAGATAGAACAAACCATACTACAAGAAGTTAAAAAAGTTATTGAGATAACTAAAAAAAAGAACTTAAATCTAATAATAGTTTCTAACGAAGTTGGATTAGGATTAGTACCCAGCTATGAACTTGGTAGAATTTTCAGAGATACTGCAGGTCGTATTAATCAATATATTACAAAAAAAGCAGATAAAGTATTTTTTTCTATCTCAGGTATCTTAGTTGATCTAAAAGAAATAAGTATAAATAATCTTGACCTTTAAATAACAGAGATAGGGGCTGAAGATGATGAGTAAAAAAATAATGATTCAAGGAACTGCTTCAAATGTTGGCAAAAGTATTTTTGCTACAGCTTTATTAAGAATCCTCTATAATAAGGGATATAAGGTAGCTCCTTTTAAGTCCTGGAATATGGCATTAAATTCTTTTGTTACAAAACAGGGAGGTGAAGTTGGACGGGCACAGGCCTTACAGGCTGAAGCTTCCGGTATTGATATCACCGTAGATATGCAACCCTTTTTAGTTAAACCTAAGGGTAATAATAAATCCCAGGTTATAGTTAGAGGCAAGCCATTAGGTGATTTTAAGGCAGAAGAACAAAAGGATGATTATATTAATTGGGCTTTAAGTATTATTAATAGTTCACTTAAGAAATTAGATGATCAATATGATGTAGTAGTAATAGAGGGGGCTGGTAGTCCGGCTGAAATAAATATTAAAGATAGAGATTTAGCAAATATGAAGGTTGCTAGATTAAGCAATAGTCCAGTAATCTTAGTTGCTGATATAGATAAAGGAGGTGCATTTGCTTCTTTAGTAGGTACATTAAAACTACTTGGAAAAGATAGAAAATATGTTAAAGGTATAATCATTAATAAGTTTAGAGGAAAAAAAGAATCATTAAAAACAGGATTAAACTTTCTAGAAAACAAAACTAAAGTACCGGTAGTTGGTGTAATCCCATACCTTAAAGATCTAAATTTACCAGAAGAAGACTCAGTAACTATTAAAGAGTATAAAAAAAAGAAAGCAAAAGTAAATATTGGAATTATTAAACTACCTCATTTATCTAACTTTACAGACTTTGATAGCTTAGGGATGGAATCCGAGGTAAATATAGACTATTTAGACAGTTTAGATAAAGACTTAAAAGGCTATGACCTTATTATAATTCCAGGTACAAAAAACACCACCTATGATTTACAGTTTTTAAAAGAAACAGGACTTGATAAAAAGATTATCGAAGCAGCCAAAAATAAGGTTCAAGTAGTAGGTATCTGTGGAGGTTATCAGATCTTAGGTAAGAAGCTAATAGACAAAGATCTAAATGAAGGTAATCTAAGAGAAATCAAAGGGCTCTCTTTACTTGATATTAGTACTGTTTTCAAAAAAGATAAAAAAACATATCAAGTAAAAGCAAAAGTTAATGGTAAACCTTTTGACTTTATAAATTCAAAGAATTATAAACTAACAGGTTATGAAATACATATGGGAGAGACAGTTTTAGGTAAAAATGTATTTCCTCTATTTAAAATTACTTCGCGTTCCAAAAAGGAATGTAATATCATTGATGGGGCAAGAGCAAAAGAACTAAATGTTTGGGGTACATATATCCACGGTATTTTTGATAATGATGATTTTCGAAGTGACTTTTTAAATAGCTTTAAAAAAGAGAAGTATAAGGAGATCGATATTAAAAGAAGTAAAGGTTTTAAAGAAGAAAGAATTAAATCGTTAGATAGACTTGCTAAAGAAGTCGAAAAAAATATAGATTTAGATTTATTATTTAATATAATGGGGATTTGATTAGGTGTATAATGAGATATAGATTATTAATAGTTTAATTATCAGATTTATTAAAAGACTTTCAAAGTTTTTTTAAAACAGTTTTTGATGATGTTTCTAAAGATGATAGTCCTAATCTAAGATATCCAGAAAGGATCAGTGGTAGTTACCCAAGTTCACAGTCTAGATGGTATAAACTATTACTGTGATTATCAAACTTTTAAAACATATTTAGATAAGAAAATCAATATATTTAATATAGGCCAGATTAAAGATACTAAAAGGTTAATTAATACAAATATTTCAAATATTTATTATTATATATACGGTTTTAACTTATTTTATCAGTTAGGAGATGATTTACTATTAATTTATTAGAAAGTACGGTTGAAAAAATAGAAGATCTTGATCAAAATAAGATGGATGATGTAAAAAAACGTTTGGATAATCTAACTAAACCACCCGGTAGCCTTGGTTATTTAGAAGAACTTGCTATAAAAATTGCTGGTATTACTAAGGATAACACTCCGAGAGTAGAAAAAAAAGAACATATTATTATGGTTGGGGATCATGGGATAGTAAAAGAAGGGGTTAGTGCTTTTCCACAGTCTATTACAAAAGCAATGGTTAAGAACTTTTTAAATGAGGGAGCTGCAGTAAATGTTCTAGCAAGACAGTATGGAGTTAATATTTCGATAGTTAATATAGGTATGCTAGAAGAAATAAATGAAGAGGGATTAATTAATGCCAATATAAAAAAGGGTACTAATAACTTTCTATATGGTCCATCAATGACCCTTGATCAAGCAGTTTTGAGTATAGAAAATGGGATAAAGATTACTGAAGAAATAATTAAAAAAGGTGCAGATATAATAGGTACTGGAGAGATGGGAATAGGGAATACAACTCCTAGTAGTGCAATTATAGCTGCTGTTACAAAAGAAGATCTAGATAGTATTGTTGGATATGGTACCGGTGTAAATGAAGAAGGATTGAAAAACAAAAAGAGAGTGATAAAAAAAGCACTAAAAGTCAATAATCCTTCTTCTGAAGATGGTTTAGATATACTGTCAAAAGTAGGTGGATTTGAAATTGGTGGAATGGCTGGTACTATGTTAGCAGGAGCTGCAAATAATAAACCAGTGATGATTGATGGTTTGATCTCTGGTGCTGCAGCATTGATAGCCTATTTAATTGAACCAAAGGTGATAAACTATTTAATCCCTTCACATAAATCTGTTGAACCCGGTCATAAAAAATTATATGAATATCTAAATTTAAGGCCATTCTTTAACCTTGAGATGAGGTTAGGTGAAGGTACAGGTACTATAATTGGGATGAGTATTGTTCAGTCAGCAGTTAAGATACTTGATGAAATGGCAACATTTGATTCTTTAGATTTTTAAGGAGGTTATATGAATTCATTTTTGATAGCTTTACAGTTTATTAGCAGTATACCGGTTAAAAAAAAGTTAAATTATAGTGAGAAAAAAATAGGCCAATCCATGCTTTTCTATCCGTTAATTGGTACTTTAATAGGTCTGCTAATCTGTTGTATAAATATAATAATTGGTAACTTTTTGCCATCGATGTTAAAAAGTTCAATATTATTGATATCTTTTGTTTTAATTAGCGGGGGTCTCCACCTTGATGGTTTAGCAGATAGTTTTGATGGATTATTTGGTGGAAAAAATAAAGAGAATATGTTAAAAATCATGGCAGATAGTTATATTGGAGTATATGGTGTTATTGTAATTGTTTTGATTTTGTTAACTAAATTTATCTTAATTGATAATCTGCCTATTGTTCATTTAAATTATATTTTAATCTTAGTACCTACAATAAGTAGATGGTCTATGACAGTAGCACTTTATCTATTTCCTTATGCTAAAAAGGAGGGCTTTGGCAAAGCATTTAAGCTATATTTTAAAAAACGGCAATTTGTAGTTGCAACCATCTGGGTTTTATTAGTTTCAATATCCTTATTTTTATTAAAGGGATTATTAGTACTAGCGATTTCTTTTTTAGTAACAATCTTAATTGCTAAATATATAACAAAAAAATTGGGTGGATTAACAGGAGATAACTATGGAGCTATTAATGAGTTAATGGAAATCACCATAATGTTTTTGTTTATATTAATCTATTAGTTTATAGTTTAAAAATATTTTTGATGATACTTTTCAGGTAGTGTTTAAAAGATTCATACAGGATATGATAAATACAAAATATCAACAGTTAAGGAGGGATAATGAAACAAGTTCATTGTAGTAACTATCAAGATTTGGATTAAAGATATATAAAGTTACTGTCAGGAGTAAAAAGATGACATTTGTTAAATAGATTTTTATAAAATATTTTTAAAAACAAGGAGGAGTAGTATGACATTTAAAAATGGAACGATTATTATTACTACTTTATTAATTATGACAATTTTTTCTCTAGGAGTATTAGGGCAGGAATTTCCTGTTACAATCACAGATGATTTGGATCAAGAGGTTACTTTAGAACAAAAGCCTGAAAAGATCATTTCTATTTCACCTAATATGACAGAAGTACTATTTGTAATTGGAGCTGGAGAAAATGTGATAGGGGTAACAACTTTTGCTAATTATCCAAAAGAGGCTTTAGAGGTTGAAAAAATAGGTACAATAACAGAACCTAACATTGAAAAAATTATAACTTTAGAACCTGACCTTGTTTTAGCTTCATCGGTAAATAAGATGGAGACAGTAAAAAGATTAAAAGAGTTAGGTATAGTTGTTGCAGGTTATGAAGCAAATAATGTAAATAAAGCGATAGAAAATATTAAAAAAATAGGCTTATTAACAGGTAATCAGGATATAACAGATAAGTTAGTGACCGAGATGTATATAAAAATTGCTGAAATGAGAAATTTAGTTGATAAATTATTAGAAGAAAATAATAGGCCAAAAGTTTTTTTTGAGATCTGGAATGATCCTCTCTTTACAGCCGGGAGTAATACCTTTATTGATGATTTGATTCAGATAGCAGGTGGAGAAAACTTAGGCAGATTAGCTGAAGGACAGTGGCCACAGTATAACTTAGAAAAGCTACTGATAGAAGATCCCGATGTTTATATATCAACACCTCATAGTGCTGAGATGCAGGTTTCAGTAGAGAGTATAAAAAATAGAGAGAGATTTCAATCGATTAACGCTATTAAAAATAATAGAATTTATATTATAGATCAGGATATCGTCAATAGACCTTCACCAAGATTAGTTAAAGGTTTAGCCCTGATGATCAAAGCTATCTATCCTGAACTTGAAGAGGAAGTAGATAGTATATTAAATAGATAACTAATAAAACAATAATATATATCTAAGACCCCTAATTTAAGTATAAAGGGGTCTTTTATAATTATAACTTGCAAAAAGAACAAAAGGATTAAAGGGTTATTGTTTTTATTGATATAGTTAACCTAATCAATTATAATAAAGGTGAATATATTGAAAAAAGAAGGTGGAATAATGGCAACAAAAATTGTACTTATTAGACATGGTGAAACAGAATGGAATAAATCTTCAAAATATCAAGGAAATATTGATATAGAGTTAAACAAAAAGGGTCAAAAACAAGCAAGAGAACTTTTTGAATATTTAAAGGATGAAAAATTTGATCTTATTTATAGTAGTACATTAAAAAGAGCTTATCATACTGTTAAAGATATTGCAGAATATCAAAAAAAAGATATTATAACCAGTCCAGATTTAATGGAGATTGATTTTGGAGAGTGGGAAGGTAGTACATTTTCTGAAATTGAAAAAAAGTATCCTAAATTAGCAAAGAAATGGGCAAAGGATCCTACCTGTTGCAAACCACCTCAAGGAGAACATATTTCCGAAGTTGAAAAAAGGGTAGGTAAGACTATTGATCAAATAATAGATCAAAACGAGGATAAAAAGATTTTAATTGCGACACATGGTGGGATAGTAAGAATAATAATTGCCTATCTTTTAGATCTACCCTTAAATAGGATCTTCAGTATAGAAGTAGATAATGTTTCTATTTCACGTATTAAGTTATATAAACATTATCCGGTTATTAAGCTTCTAAATAGCACTCATCATCTTAAAAAGTAATGCAATAGATTTTTATCAAAGGATGATTTAAATGTTTAATGTTGTAATAACAACTAATAGTCCAGGTGAAGTATCAGCCTGGGTTAAACCAATAATTAGACAGTTAAATAAGAAAAAAGGGGATAAGAACATTTATGTGTTTACACCACCCTGTGTCTTTTCAAGTGGAGAAGAACAAAAAGTTACTTCAAATATTAGAGGTGTTAAAGCTTCATATAATAGCATGGAATATCTTAAATATATTATTTTTAATAAAAAACCAGGTAACTTTGTTAAGACATCTAAAGGTTTTGTTTTGTTTTTGGGTGGTGATTTAATGCATGCCTATTTTTTAGGTAAAAAACTTAACTATCCGGTATATGTATATACAGAGCGAGATTATGGTTTTGTTAAAAGTATAAAGAAGTTTTATGTCTCTGAGAAAAAGATATATGATCAGATGATAAATGATGGTATTTCAAAAGAGAAAGTTTTCTTATCAGGTAATTTAATGTATGATGCAGTAAAACCAGAGCTTGATCAATTAGAGATTGATCAATTAAACTTACTTGATGATAATAAAAAGCATTTAATAAATCTTTTGCCAGGTAGCCGACCAAAAGAAGTAAGGTTTATTTTGCCATTATATCTGAATTTAAT
This sequence comes from Halanaerobiales bacterium, assembly GCA_021736945.1. Classification (GTDB taxonomy): domain Bacteria; phylum Bacillota; class Halanaerobiia; order Halanaerobiales; family M55B127; genus M55B127. The sequence continues at coordinate 8,464 of JAIPEX010000083.1, forward strand.
TCGAGAAGTTAATATAAAAAGAAATGATATTAAGTTTGTTATCAGTAAATCAAAGTTTATAAGTGATGATTTTTTTAAAGAAGTAATAGATCAAATAAATGATGATTATAATGTTAGCTATAATAATAATATAATTAATATTGATAATAAGTACTATATAAAAGTATTTGATGAGTACCTATACAGTATTATGAAAGAATCAGACTTTGCTCTGACCATTCCAGGGACTAACAACTTAGAGTTAACAGTTTTAAAAACTCCATTTCTTGTGATCTTACCTTTAAATAAACCGGCAGATATTCCATTGCCAGGCTTAATAGGTTTATTTGGAGAGATACCGGTTTTAGGTACTATATTAAAAAGATATTTAGTGCCTAAAATGGCAAAAAAAAGAAAATATGTTTCTTTGGTAAACTTAATTAATAATTCAAATACTGTACCTGAAATGGTTGGACAGATAAATAGTAAGATTTTAAAAGAAAGATTCTTAAAATTAATTGAAGATAAAAGATATTTAAAAATAAAAGAAAAGTTAGCAAAAGTTGAGACAAAAAAAGGTGCAGCTAAATTAATTGTTGATGATATTATAAGAGAGATAAGTTAATTAAATCAAAAAGAAATACGGTGCATTGTCAAGAGGAATAAAGAAAAAATAATCAATAATATTTAATAATTTGTTTAAATTTAGCATAGAAATAACCGCCTAGCCTATATGGTAAAAATTACCAACTAAGCCCATGACTAAAAGATGGAAACAATAGTAAGATTAACCAACATAATAA
>JAIPEX010000084.1 GCA_021736945.1 Halanaerobiales bacterium
TTAAATTTAGTTCAACATTTCTGGAGAGTTACCAAAATTAATAGAATTTATAGATGTATTATTAGCCCATTTTACAGCATTTTTTAATACTTTTTGGACGGTCTTGTTATGATAAGTTGGATTACTTTCATGACCAGGTCTAAAATAAAATATTTTGCCCTGTCCTCTTTTATAAGTGATTCCACTTCTAAACACTTCTCCGCCTTCAAACCAGCTTGTAAAAATAATTTGATCAGGATTAGGGACATCAAAATATTCACCATACATTTCTTCTTCCTGTAATTCTATATAATCACCTGTTATTCCTTTTACTATAGGATGTCCTGGTGAAGTGATCCATAATCTTTCAAGCTCACTATCTTCTCTCCATTTCAAACTACAGCTTGTCCCCATTAATTTTTTAAATATTTTTGAATAATGTGCAGAATGTAATACAATTAATCCCATCCCAGACAAAACTCTCTTATGAACCCTTTCAACAATTTCATCAGATACTTCCTCATGAGCTCTATGTCCCCACCATATTAAAACATCTGTTTTAGCTAACTTTTTCTTACTAAGCCCATGTTCTTTTTGATCTAAATGAGCTGTAGATGTATTTATTTGATTTTCTTTCAAAAAATTTGCTATATATGAATTAATACCTTCTGGATATAAATTCTTAACCTCGGGGTCCTTACGAGCTTGCCTGTATTCACTCCAAACTAACACATTAATATTATCCAATATAATGGCCTCCTTTTGTATTTTTAATTTTTCTGTTCAACATTTGTTTATATTTTACCATTTTTAATTCAAAATTTATAGTTATTAAATAAATAATATATAATCACAATACTAATTAACTCTATTGCGTTATTTATAGACTTTAATTTTTTAGTATGTTCATTTGATACTTTTTCATATATAAACCGATAATTCAAGCAAGTTATTTGTTAAAAACTTATAATAAAATTTATTCTTGACAATGTAGCTCAACTATACTATAATATGAATACATTAAAAGAACATATAGGATTTCAAAGCCGTGAAAAAGGAAAGTACTGGAAATAGAAGTTTTACAGAGAGGGAACCAAAGCTGAAAGGTTTCTAAATTTCTTTTCTCAGGAAGTGCCCTTTGGAGCTGTGGGCTGAAATAAGTAGGTTACCACCGGGATTCACCCGTTATAGTGATAAGGTATATATAATAGTACCTGATTAATAGTTAAAACTAAAGTGGAACCGCGAATTTAAACCGCCTTTAAATCAAAAGGGCGGTTTTTTATATGTTATAAGGAGGAGAAAAATAATGAAAAGAAATGCTATTGAATTAATTGGTAATACTAAAATGGTACAACTAGAAAACTTAAGTCAAGAATATAACTCAAATATATTTATGAAAATGGAAGGAACTAATCCTGGAGGTTCTATAAAGGATAGACCTATTAAAAAAATGATTGAGTTGGCAGAAGAAAAAGGTCACTTAAAACCAGGTAATACTATTATTGAACCGACCAGTGGTAATACAGGTATTGCTATTGCTTTAATAAGCAAGTTAAAAGGTTATAAATCAATTCTTGTAATGCCTGACACTATGTCAGAAGAAAGAATTAGCTTAATGAAAATGTATGGAGCTGAAATTATTTTAACTGATGGCGATAAAGGAATGAATGGCTCAATTGAATTAGCAGAAAAATTAAGAAACGAAAACGATTATGTAATGTTAGACCAATTTAGAAATAAAGGCAATTTTCTTGCCCATTATCAAAATACTGGACCTGAAATTATAAAACATTTAGAAGATATCGATGTTTTTGTTGCAGGTGTAGGAACAGGTGGGACTATCTCCGGTGTTGGTAAAAAATTAAAAGAATATGATAATGATATAAAAATAATAGCCTTAGAACCTGCAACTTCAGCTGTTTTATCTGGTGAAGAACCTGGTTCACATAAAATTCAAGGAATTGGAGCAGGCTTTATACCTGAAATAATGGATACCTCTATTCTTGATGATGTAATTAAAGTTACTAATGACGAAGCTTTTGAATATACACGAAAATTATTAAAACAAGATGGACTGTTTACTGGAATATCAAGTGGCGCTAATGCCATAGGTGCCATTAAAGTCGCTCAAAAATATGATAACAAAAATATAGTAACAGTTTCACCTGACAGTGGCTGGAAATATATGTCTGTTCTTGATTACCAAAAGGAGGCATAACAAATGGTAAAATATATAAAAACTTTGGTTAACTATACACTAATAAAAGATCCGGCTGCTAAATCATTTTGGGAAGTTCTTTTTCTTTATCCTTCAGTTCATGCACAAATGCTACACAAAATTGCACATAAATTATATAATAAGGAATGGTTCTTTCTAGCACGCTTTGTATCTCAATTAGGCAGGTTTTTAACTGGTATAGAAATCCATCCAGGCGCTAAATTAAGTAATCAAATATTTATTGATCATGGACACGGAGTAGTTATAGGTGAAACAGCAGAAATTGGGAAAGATGTAGTTATCTACCATGGTGTTACTCTAGGAGCTACCGGTAACGAAAAAGATTTTAAAAGACACCCCACTATTAAAAATCACGTTATGATTGGAGCAGGCTCAAAAGTTCTAGGTCCAATTACAATCCACAGTGGAGCAAAGGTGGGAGCAAATGCAGTAGTGTTAGATGATGTAAAAAAGAATCAAACTGTGGTGGGACTTCCCGCTACACCAAATAATATACTAGAAATATTAAAAGAAGAAAAAAATATAAATAAGAAAGAATATAAAAAAGTGAGTGCCCGTTAAAAAGGTACTCACTTTTTTCGTATTTAAAGGTCTAGTTTTGAAATTACATCTTTCATTAACTTTGCAGAATTAATAAAAGCATTCTTTTCTTCTCTATTTAATTCTATTTCCAAAACATTTCTTATTCCCTTATTATCGATAACGGCCGGCAAACTCAAGCTTACATCTTCTATCCCATATTGACCTGTTAATAGACTTGAAACCGTTAAAACAGTGTCCTCATTTCTTAAAATAGCCTTTGTAATCTGAGCTACTCCGAGCGCTACTGCATAATAAGTAGAACCCTTTTTTTCTATAATTTCATAAGCTGCATTTTTTACTTGCTTAGAAATTTCTTTTTTATTTAATCCTTTACAAGGTTGCTCACATATCTGACAATATTTATCTATTTGGGTCCCCGCTATATTGGTTAAACTCCATACAGGTACTTCACTATCCCCGTGTTCCCCTATTACATAGCCATGTACATTTTTGGCAGCTATTTCGCATCCGCTACTAATTAAAGACCTAAATCTTGCACTATCTAATACTGTACCTGAACCAAATACTCTATTTGGTGGAAATCCTGATAATTTCATAGAAACATAAGTTAAAATATCTACAGGATTAGCAACTATTAAAAGAATTGCTTCTTTATTATACTTGATTATATCTCCAATAATATTTTTAAAGATATTCGTATTTTTTTGGACTAAATCTAATCTTGTTTCACCCTCTTTTTGGGGTGCACCTGCTGTAACAATAATAACTTTTGCATCAGCTAAATCACTATAATCTCCTGCTCTTACTTCAATGGGCTGAACAAAAGATTGTCCATGCATAATATCCATGGCTTCACCTTCTGCTTTTTCTTTGTTTCTATCAACCAATACGATCTCAGATCCTATTCCTTGAACCATTAATGCATAAGCAGTTGTAGAGCCCACACTTCCCGTTCCAATAATTCCTATTTTATCAGATTTTATCTTTTTATTTCCCATTAAATTCACCCTCTTTTGTTTTATTCTTTTTAAGGTTAAGAATATAGGGGCCTTAAAATCTTAATTTATAACCAAAGGATAATATTAATTGTGAGGAATTCACATCAACGGGAATTCCTTCCACAATACTGCCATCTGCAAAATATTGAGTCTGAGTACCACTGGTTTCTATATTTACGTGTTCAGCCTTAATTATAAAGGACCTATTTTTTCTAACTTTAAATTCCATATCTGCTTCAATAAAATATGCTTTCCCATCTGTATCCGATTCAGATCTTTTATTTCTTAATAAATGACGATCTACATCTTTTGCCTCAACCAAAGGAGAATAGCCAAGAACTATTCCATATGATTTATCTTTCATATCTTTACTACCCAAAGATAGAGCTAAATATGGAATACTGTAATCTATTTCATAAGTTATTGTGTTTGTATAATCACTAATATTATCTATAGTAGGAGGGTCAGTGGTATAATTTATTTGTTCAGTTCCATATCCAACAAAATAATAATTCTGCCATTCATATCCTGTTATAATTTTGATATTTATATTATCAGCTAAAGATTTAGATTTTAATCTTACATCCAAATTAAAGAAATCCAAATCTGTTTTAGTTTCAGAATATATGATTAAAGAATTGTTTTTCCAATCCGAATCAACTAAAATACCCGAGTTTTTAAATAAATAATCTGATTTCATTTCTATGGTATAGTCAAAAGATCTTTTCTGAGAATAGTTCATCCATCTAACTTCTTCTATTAAGGTATCAATATTAAATACTAATTCACTTCTCCCTGGATTTGTTCCATCGTGAAATTTAATATCATAGAGTGTATGTCCTTCCATCTTGCCAATATTGTTCATTACAATATTTTCAGCCTTTATACCTCCAGAAAAGATTATTAAAATTATAAAGATTAAACAAATACTTCTCTTTTTCATACTTATCTATCTCCTTGTCATAATATTGCAGTTCATATTATGATTCTACTTTAAAGTCAAAACAAAATATTTTCTTGGAATTTAACCTCTCCTATGTTTTTCATCATGTTTTGCAGTCCATTTAAAAATTTCTTCTTTTTTATCCGGACGTGTGAAGTAATAACCTTGCGCGAAATCACAATTATTTTCTTTTAGAAAATCAAGTTGTTCTTTTGTTTCAACACCTTCAGCCACAACTTTTATATCTAAAGCATGACTTAGTTTGATAATAGATAAAACTATATCTCGATTAGTAGAATTTTTATCAATATTATTTATAAAGAACTGATCAATTTTAATATAGTCAATAGGCAACTCCTTTAAATATCTCAAAGAAGAATAGCCTTTACCAAAGTCATCTAAATATACTTTCACTCCTTTTTCCCTCAACTGAGAAAGTTTTCGGATGTTTTTATCCATCTCAATCATTAAGTCAGTCTCGGTAATTTCTATTGCAAACTTTTCGGGAGCTAAATTGCTTTTATCTAGATAATCAAACAGTCTATCAATAAAACTTGGCTCCTGGAAATTTCGCGCTGAAATGTTTATGGCTACATGTAGTTCTTTACTTTCAGCAATCTCTTCATATTCTATTATATCTTTTAAACTTTGTTCTATTACCCAATCAGTCAAAGGTTCTATTAGACTGCTCCGTTCGACTTTAGGAATAAATTCCGCCGGAGGAATAAAACCTTCTTTTGGATGATTCCATCTTATCAAAGCTTCATAAGCATCAACTAGGTCAGTTTTTAAGTTTATTTTTGGTTGATAATATAACAAAAAGTTATTGTTCTTAATTGAATTATCAATATCTCCAAGTAATTCAATATTATTATAATTTACATCTACTGCTTCCCTTTCATAAATCCAGAAGTTAAGTTTTTCATTTTTTACTTTATCAATTGCTAAAAAAGCTTTTTCAATTATTTCATCACAATCTTTTCCATCTTTGGGATAAGTAGATATTCCCATGATAATATCAGTATATATAGATACTTCCTTAAATTTAACTGGTTTATTAAGATATTTAGTAAATTTTCTTAACTTATTTATCAATTCCACTTTAGAATGTTTTTCAATATACATAGCATATTTGCTGTCATTAATATAAAATAAAGGATTATTAATTTTATTATACTCTGAGATATGTTTAATTAATTCTTTAATAAATGAAGAAAAATATTTAGAACCTACTAATTTATATATATCTGAATAATTTTTTATGCTAAATATTATAAGTTGAAATTCTTCACCATTTTCAATTTTTTCACTTAAAATATTTTTTAGTTTAGTTTTATTAGGCAATTCTATACTCTCATTATAATAAGCAATTTTGTTTATCTTATTTAATTGAAGCTCAAGCAATCTAAATAAAGAACCTGCAAAAAGCCCAATTAATACAAAGAAAAACATCCTAAAAGACCAATTGACATGAGCCTGCATCAACATTTCATTGGTATCTATAGGCATATATGGACCCAACAATAAACCGGCTATCACACCAGCAATTAATCCGCCCCATCTTTTATAGAAATAAGCAGAAATCAAAATTGGGATATATACAAGGTGTAAATAACTTTGCTGGGTTCCACCAGTATAATATACTATTATACCTGACAACCACAACATGAAAGCAATAATTATTATTGTAATAGGTTTATATTTATATTTTTTTATTTTAGTATAATTTTTTAACAAGTAATGCATTTTAACACCTTTCCTCAATGAAATAAATAAAAGAAATATTTTTATTTCTTTACTTAGTTTAAAAGATATTCTTGAAATATGTACTCTGGAACCATAATACCACCGGTTGCCCAAATTAAATGGTTTATATTTTTCTTTTCGATATCGAATTTTTTATAAATATGGTTCTGTCTTATTTTTGCAGGGCCAGGAAAACCAGCTACTGCTGAAGGCTCTAATTTAATTCTTTTTTTATTGTATAATTTCTTTAACAACTGAAATAATATTTCATCTTGTATAGTATATATGCCAGCTAAATAATTTTCCATAATTTTGCCTACAAATTTTGAAGGAGTACCTACAGCTAGACCATCAGCTGCTGTCTTATTATCAATTCCCAGATCTTGAACTGATATATTATTATGTTCTTCTGTCATCATCCCAATTAACATTGCAGGAGAATGGGTTGGTTCAGCAAAAAAACAGTAAACTCCCTCTCCAAAAACTTTTTTAAGTCCAAAACAAATACCACCGGGACCCCCACCAACTCCACAAGGAAGATAAACAAAAAGTGGATTATTCTTGTTAACGGTAATGTTTCTACTTTCAAATTGTTTTTTTAATCGTAAAGCAGCTACTGCATATCCTAAAAATAAGTCTTTGGACTTTTCATCATCAATAAAATATGAACGAGGGTCATTTTCAGACAGTTTTCTGCCCTCTTCTACAGCTTTACTATAATCCGATTCATATTCCTTTACATGTACCCCTTTTTCTCTAAGAAGTCTTTTCTTCCACTCCTTAGCATCATTCGACATGTGGACTGTGGTTTTAAATCCTAATGTAGCTCCCATTATTCCAATACTCAAGCCCAGATTTCCTGTAGAACCAACGGCTAGAGAATATTCGTTGAAAAATGTTTTGAATTCTTTATTAACAAATTTTTCATAGTTCTCATCTTTGGTTATTAAATTATTCTTTAAAGCTAAAGTTTCAGCATATTTGAGTACTTCATAAATACCACCCCGAGCCTTTATTGAACCGGCAATTGGTAAACTATCATCTCTTTTTATATAAAGAGAGCCATCGATAGATGTATTAAAGATGTCTTCTAAATCTCCTTTGAAATCGTTTATGGACTCTAATACAGATTCAATTAAGCCATTATTTTTTTTAGTTTCCGGAAAGACTTCCTTTATGTATGGTTTAAATCTATTTAATCTTTTTTCTGCTTCAATTATATTTTCTTTACTTAACTCTATATCACTATGGGATTCAGTTGTTTGGTATTTAGGATTAAGCCAAATTACTTCTTTGGTATTAATTATATCTTCTAAAAGTGAATATTTTCTTTTCCACTTTTCTATTTTGTTTTTAGAAAACATATTCTACCTCTTTTCTTTGATTGATTAAGTAATCTATTATTATTATAATATAAATAAGCTAAATTAGATAGTAGGAGTGATATTTCATGTATCAGCACTTTAATTGGGGAAAATTATTAATATATATAGGATTAACTATAACAGTTTTAGGTCTGATAATTACTACTATAGATATTAACTTTAGTTGGTTTGGCAATCTGCCGGGAGATATTAAAATCAATAATGAAAACTTCAAGTTGTTTTTCCCTCTAACCTCAATGATTATTGTTACTATAGTTTTAAATTTAATAATATATATAATAAGATTGTTTTTTTAACAAAAAAAGGGTAGTTACAAAAGAACTACCCTTTTTTTGAAAATAATTTATTCAACAAAGTTTTTAATCAATCTTTCTGCAGCATAATCTTCCCAATCTTCCTCAACTTCATTCTCAGTATAATCATCTGTAATATCTTTAAGGAACTCAATCATCTCTTCTTCAGATATATTTTTCCTTAATTCTGTACTAACATTGCTATTGAGAATAAAATCTGCATACCATTTATACCACTCTGTATCGAAACGACCGTCTAATTCATTTTGTTCATACTTATGATGAGCATTTTTGGCTTTAGATAATACATACCTCATATTTGAAACTAAATTTTTATTCATATAATATCCTCCTCTCATAAGTCAGGACAAAACATCACTACTATATTTTATATATTCTATAAATATGGTCATTATTCCTTCTATATTTATATTATAAATATCTAAATATTGGAATTTAACTTCTTATTTATTTAAGTTGTTCTCTCCAGTCATAACTAAGCTTTTTGATTCTGCCCTTCTCTTTTGTCTCTTCCAACATCTTAAGGCTTTCTCTAATTACTTTTAATTGTAATTTCTTATTATTGGGATCTCCAAAGGGAGCTCCAAAAGGGAAATTAACACTAACAGTTCTTGGAGGTACAACCAACTTTGCTATTTCTAAATATAGATTTAAAGTTACTGTGGAAATTCCGTTACTTTCCAATTCTCTCGCTATCAATCCCACGGATTGATTACATATTGGTCAGGTTGGGGCTATTAAAGCCATCTCAACATCATTATTTTTTAATATATCTGATAATTTTCTTGCATTTTCTTTTAACTTTTCAGTTTTAAGACAGTAGCCCATGAAACTATAATGTTCATTGGCTAAAGTACCTATTTCTCCTTTTCTTTCCAATTCTTTTAATAACTCTAGTGGAAAAGCGCTATTTAAATCCTTGTTTACATATTTATGATCATAATGAGCATGAGCAATATCTAAGGTATTCAAATCTGTATCTTTAGGAATTACCCTATAAGAAGGATCTCCAAAAGGGTCTTCTGTATCA
>JAIPEX010000013.1 GCA_021736945.1 Halanaerobiales bacterium
ATTATATAATATTCTTGAAACAGAATCATTTTTCAAGAGGCCTCACTCCTTTCTGTTTTTGATTTTCTTCTTGTGAGGCCTCTTTTCTTTATTTATTCTAAATTTCCTGCCTTTACTCCCACATTTATTTTACACTAACTCTAACCATCCTACATTATACAGAAAAGTTACCTATTTATCAAGATTTTTTTGTGATTTGTCGTAATGCAGTAAGCAATTCTTTGTTATCTTTGGTGTTTTTAATCTGCTTGATAAAAGTATTCATAATATCATAAGGTCTAGACTGCGCAATTTGTTTTCGCAAACTCCACATTACATCTAATTCTTCATCATCAAGAATCAATTCTTCTTTTCTAGTCCCTGATTTTTGAATATCAATCGCAGGGAAAATCCTTCTCTCTGCAAGTTCTCGACTTAAATGAAGTTCCATGTTACCGGTTCCTTTAAATTCTTCATAAATTACATCATCCATTCTACTTCCTGTATCAATTAAAGAAGTAGCTAATATACTTAAACTTCCACCTTCTTCGATATTTCTACCAGCACCAAAGAAACTTTTAGGAAAGTACATTGCAGAAGGGTCTAAACCACCAGATAGGGTTCTACCACTTGGTGGTACTGTTATATTAGAAGCACGGGCTAATCTTGTAATACTATCTAATAATACAACTACATCATATTTATGTTCTACAAGTCTTTTAGCTTTCTTTAATAGTAATTTAGCTACCTGAATATGCTGTTCGGGAGCTTCATCAAAAGTAGAACTAATTACCTCGGCATCAACAGACCTTTGCATATCAGTTACTTCTTCCGGACGTTCATCTATAAGCAAGATCATTAATTTAACATTGGGATAATTATGTCTTATGCTGTTTGCAATCTTTTTTAATAGTACTGTTTTCCCTGCTTTTGGAGGTGAAACTATTAAACCGCGTTGACCTTTTCCTATTGGCGAAATAAGGTCCATAAGACGTGTAGAGACATCCTGCTGATTATATTCAAGCCTGAGCCTCTCTTGAGGATATAGTGGTGTTAAATCCTCAAAATATGCGCGATTTGTAGCCTTTTCGGGATCTTGGTAGTTAACTGCCTCTATCCTAAGCAAAGCAAAGTATTTCTCATTATCTTTAGGTTCTCTAACTTGGCCGGATACCACATCACCTGATCTTAAATCAAATCGCTTGATTTGAGAAGCAGATATATAGATATCATCGCTGGAGGGAACATATTTAGAAGGCCTTAAAAATCCATACCCTTCATTAGGTATGATATCTAAAACTCCTTCTGCAAAAATATTGCCTCCCTTTTCTGTTTCGTTTTCAAGGATAGCAAATATTAAATCCTTTTTTCGCATTGTTGTATAACCTGATATATCTAAATCCTTTGCCAGGTCATGTAATTCTGTAATTGTTTTTTTCTCTAATTCACTAATATTTAACAAATATAAGACACCTCTCTCTAAAGATTAAATAGCTACTCCTAATTGAAATAATAAATAAAAGCCTAATAAATATACTACAAAAACAGCAATTGAATCCCAACCCATTCCAAGAAATTTCTTTTTCGACTTATAAAATAGGCCGACAATAAAGATTGAAGCCATTATGATACCAATAGATGCAGTTACCAGATGTAACATACTCGCTTCTGCCAATATATAACCATCTCTTAAAAACACATCTCCAAAGAAAATTATACTCATATTAAAAATATTACTACCCAGTACATTACCGGCAGCCATGTCATAAGCCTTAATTTTAACTGCTGAAATAGCTGTAACCAATTCAGGCAAAGATGTAGCAGCCGCAACGAGAATACTACCCACAAAAGTATGGTCTATCCCCGTTAAAGTAGCTATCTTATCAGCGGAAACAGCTAATCTTACACCAGCATATACAATTACTATTGCAGAAATTAAAAAACCAATAGATGCTTTTTTGAGGGTGGTTTCTAGGAAAGGAACCTCTTCTCTAATATTATCATCAAGAGGATTTTTCTCCTCAAACCTTAGAATTAAAAACATGGCAAGAAAATATGTAGCAATGAGAATGATACTGTCCAGTCCAATTCCTAATATTCCTAAACTATAATCGGTAAAATTTGCGATGATAATTGAAATAACAACTATTGCTGATAAAAGTATTCCCCAAGCTCCAGTCATTACGTGTGAATAATTTAAACTCTGGGTAAGTGGCAACCTATTATCATGCATTATATCTACAATTCCCAAAATGAGTAAATTAAAGGTGTTGCTTCCAAAGGCATTCCCAACTGCAATATTAGGAGCGCCTAAAAGAGCAGAAGTAGAACTAGTAACTACTTCTGGTAATGAAGTAGCCATTGCTATTAGGGCAACACCAATTACCGCTTGACCTAAACCGGTTTTATCTGCTATTACATCTCCAAACCTAGAAAGATAAGTACCAGAAATAATGATAAGGGTAGCCATTATTATAAACTCTATCCAAATCTCTAGCATATATTGCTCCTTTCGATATGATATTACTGGAATTCGAACAAATGGTAGGAAAAAGGAAGGATTGCAGGGATATCAAGGATGATATCCCTTTATTAATTACTATTTCTATGCTCTATTTTTACTTCCTAAAATTTCAATCTTTTCCTTAACAGCTTCAGATATAGCATCTCTTGCAGGCCCACAATACTTCCGTGGATCATATAACTCTGGATCTTTATCAAATAATTCTTTGATTTTAGCAGTAAATGCTTGCTGGAAAGCAGTATTCACATTTACTTTATTTATCCCCATTGATACAGCTTTACGAACATCTTCATCGGGCACTCCAGAAGCACCGTGTAAGACTAACGGCATATTTAAACTAGAATTGATTTTTTCTAACCGATCAAAATCTAATTCAGGATCTCCTTTATATACACCATGAGCTGTACCAATTGCAATTGCAAGAGCATCGACTCCTGTTTTTTCTACAAATTCTTCAGCTTCTTCAGGTTTAGTGAATTTTGCATCTTTTTCATCAACATCTACATCATCTTCTGTTCCACCTATTTTCCCAAGTTCTGCTTCTACTGTTACACCAACACTATGAGCTGCTTTCACAACTTCTTTAGTCAAACGTATATTTTGTTTAAAAGGATATTTAGAACCATCATACATAACTGAACTAAATCCTTCTCTAATACATCTCATTATTACTTCATAACTACTTCCATGATCAAGATGAAGTGCAACTGGTATATGGGTATCTCTAACAGCAGCCTTAACCATATTTATAACATAGTCCATACCTATGTATTTAATTGCACCTTCACTAGCCTGTAAAATTAAAGGTGAGTTTGTTTCTTCAGCTGCCCATATAATCCCCTGTAAAAATTCCATATTATTAATATTAAATCCACCTACTGCATAATATTCATCATTTGCTTTTTCTAAGATATCTGCCATTGGTACTAAACCCATTTTTATTCCTCCTTGTATTTATTATCAGTCCAATTATGTTCGGACTTATTTGTATTTTTTATAACTATATCATCTTTATTCTTTAATTCATTGAGTTGCGCCTCAGTTTCCGCTGAAATATTAAGTACACTTCCACATTTTCTACACTTTAACTCTATCTTGCTTGAATACAATTTCACATCTATATCATCATTACCACATTCACAGTATAGTTTTGAATGAGAAGCCCGGTCATGAACTGTATTAAAAACTTCTAGTAATAATTCTGGTTCTTGATAGTCATTTAATCCTAATTCATCTGCTAAAACCCGGAGCTCTTCTTTTTGTTTATTCAACTCTTCTTCTATTAACTCTTGATTACCATAAGATCCTATTTCCAAACCACTTTTTAAACATTTTAAATGGTTAATGGTTTCCAAATTCCAAAAACTTTTTTTATCTATAATTCGGCGGTGATCTTCGTCACATAAAAAACAATTGTATTCCAGAAGGATATATTTGTTCCCTTTTTCTTTTATTCTTGCTTTTACACTACCACAAGAACATTTAAGGACAAACATTTTATCATTCCGGATCTCAAATATATTCAATTTATTTTTCTCTAGCCTACCGCAATGGTGACAGCGTAGAGCTATTTCTATAGTTTTATCGAGTAACATAAGTCTCCCTGTTAAGATTAACAGGGCTCACCCCCTCAAATTAATACTTCTCTAATGAGATTAAAAATCCTCCATTAGAGACTTAAATACATTTGATTGGGAGTAATTATTACAGTTCGGCTATTGCTTCGATTTCAACATTTACTCCTTTTGGAAGAGCTGAAACTTCAACAAAAGCTCTTGCTGGGGGTTCTTTTTTGAAATTTCTTCCATAAACCTCGTTTATCTCATTAAAATATGATATGTCATCTGTATAAATAGTTGCCTTAACAACATTACTGAAATTTCCACCGGCTTCTTTTAAAATTGCTTTTAAATTTTTTAAAACTTGTTCAGTCTGATCCTCTATAGAAGTCATAATTAATTCTCCTTCTATATTTAAAGGTATCTGCCCACTTATATACAAAGTACTACCTGCTTTTACAGCCTGAGAATAACTGCCAATAGCAGCAGGTGCTTTATCTGTTTTTATAATTTTTTTCATTATTTATTCACCTCAAGGTTATCTAAGTAATCAATAATATCATCACGTGTTCCCTGCCAATCAGGTTTAATATCAATATCTTTTCTTTCAACTTTAAAATCTTCAATTAAAAATGTTTTAATTCCTAATTTTTTAGCAACCATATCATCTCTCTCATCATTACCCACCATTACACAATTTTGTGATTCACATTCTATAACTTCTAATATTTCTTGATAATAACCTGGATTAGGTTTGCAATAATGCATATCCTCATAGGAAGTAATGTAGGTGAAATCATCTGGGTCAAGGTCAATCCATTCCAATCTGGCTGTTATTGCATTTCTGGGAAATAATGGATTGGTCGCAATTACCATATCAAATCCTTTTTCCTTAGCTTTTTCAACTATTTCTTTTCCTTTTTTATCGATATCAAAATATTTTTGTAAACCCGGGAAAATACTATCATAAAAGGAATCAAATCTATTCCAAATTTCTTCTTTATTAGTTTTCTCTAAACTTATTAGTTCAAAGAATTTTTCGGTAAAAACTTCCTGGTTAGTTTTATTTCCATTGTTTTTAATCATATTTTCAGTGGCTTTATTAACAGCTTTAACAAAATTTTGAGGATCAAATAAATCAGAAAAATGTTTAGATAATTGTTCAAAATATTTTTCAATGAAGTTATCCATATCCATTGGTAGTAAAGTACCATCTAAATCAAATAATATAGTTCCTTTATTTTCCATTAATTATCACCTAATTTTTTAATTTTTCTTTCATTTTTTTAATTCTTTCTATATGATCTTCAATTTCAAAGCATTTTTGGAAAGATTCGGTTTCAAACTTTTTACCTTCATCACAGCCCTGAGTATAACCTACATTTATAGATTGTTTAATCATACCAACTGCTCTAGAAGATTGATCAGTAATTCTACGGGCTAGGTTTTTACTTACTTTTAAGAGGTCACGAGGAGTTACTAGCTTATTAACTAAACCTATTTCATATGCTTCTTCTGCATCAATAATGTTACCAGTAAAAAGGAGTTCTTTTGCTCGACCAATACCTAATATTCTTGGTAGTCTTTGAGTACCAGAAAAACCTGGGATTAATCCTAAACTTACTTCCGGTTGACCAAAACGAGCTCTAGTACTGGCTATTCTTAAGTCACAGGCTAGTGTTAATTCCATACCTCCACCTAAGGCATATCCATTAACAGCCGATAGGACAACCTTTTTTGTTTCTTCAATCATATTACAAATAGTTTTACCTTTATTTGCTATAACATTAGCAGTTTCTACATCTAATTCTTCTAAAAGTTCTATATCTGCGCCTACTGAAAAAGATTTATCCCCTCTACCGGTAATAATAACTGCATTAACATCGTCATTATTAAAAACTTCTTCTGCTCTCATTTTAAATTGATCTAATAACTCTTCATCATAGGCATTTAAAACCTCTGGACGATTTAAATAAATCGTAGCTAACGGAGGTGATAAATCTACCTCTACTCTTTTATTGCTCATGATAATCCTCCTTTATTTTTGTATTTAGATTAATCATTAATCAAACATTTAACGCTGCCTTCACAAAACCTACAAATAAGGGATGGGGTCTATTGGGCCTAGATTTAAATTCGGGATGGAATTGAGTTGCTACAAACCAGGGATGATCTTTGATCTCTACAATTTCTACAAGTTTTTCATCCGGAGATACTCCAGCCATTAACATACCGTTATTTTTAAGTTCGTTCCGGTACTCATTATTTAATTCATAACGATGACGGTGTCTTTCATAAATTATTTCTTCTTTATATAAACTTTTACTTTTAGTTGAATCAGAAAGCCGACAAGGATAGATTCCCAAACGCATTGTTCCACCCATATCTTCAATATCTTTTTGTTCAGGCATTAAATCAATTACTGGATGGGGAGTGTCAGGATCAAATTCCGCACTATTTGCTCCCTCTAATTTTAATTCATTACGACTATATTCAATCACAGCACATTGCATACCTAAACAAATGCCAAAATAAGGTATTTTGTTTTCTCTAGCATATTGAATAGCATTAACCTTTCCTTCAATACCTCTCTGACCAAAACCTCCCGGGACCAGTATACCATCTACGTCCTGGAAATAGGGAGTAAGTGATTCTTCTTTCTCCAAATCTTCCGAATAAATATATTTGATATTTACTTCACTATCATTTTTTACTCCCGCATGGCTTAGAGCTTCACTAATACTTATATATGCATCAGGCAACTCCACATATTTTCCAACAATAGCAATCGTTGTTTTTTTACTTAACTGCTTCATTGACTTGACCATATTTTTCCATTGAGCAAGGTCAGGACTTTTAACCGCCTCTTCTAATTGCATTTTTTGAATAACTATATCCGCTAGACCTTCCCGTTCTATCATCAAAGGAACTTCATAAATATGATCTGCATCAACTACCTGAATTACTGCTTTTTTCTCAATATCTCCAAATAACGATATTTTATCTTTAACTTCTTTTGTTAGTTCACGATCAGATCTACAGATTAAGGAATCGGGCTGAATACCGATCCCGCGTAATTCTTTTAAACTATGCTGGGTTGGTTTGGTTTTTAGTTCTCCTGCTGTTTTGACATAAGGAACTAAAGTACAGTGTAAATAAAAGACATTCTCTTTACCTAAATCACCTTTTAGTTGTCGAATAGCTTCCATAAAAGGTTGACTTTCTATATCACCTACAGTACCACCAATTTCAGTAATTACAACATCTGCATCGGTTTCTTTACCAACTCTAGTAATTCTTTCCTTTATTTCATCTGTGATATGTGGAATAACCTGTACAGTAGCTCCTAGGTAATCACCCCGGCGTTCTTTGGCAATTACTGATCCATAAATTTGACCTGTAGTCACATTATTATTACTTGTTAAATCTTCATTAATAAATCTTTCATAATGCCCTAAATCAAGATCAGTCTCTGCACCATCTCTGGTTACAAACACCTCTCCGTGTTGGTAAGGACTCATCGTACCTGGATCTACATTTATGTAGGGGTCAAATTTCTGAATACTTACATTTAAGCCCCTGCTTTTAAGCAGTCTTCCTAAAGAAGCAGCTGTTATACCTTTTCCTAGGGCAGAAACAACTCCTCCTGTTACAAAAATATACTTTGTCACAATTCACAACTCCTTTCCTTTTAAAATATATTTACATATGTTCGGGCGCTTCTATTCCAAGAACTGAGAATAAGTTCTGAAGTACCTGTTGTAAAGAAACAACTAATTTTAAACGTGCTTTACTCAATTGTTCATCTTCTGTAATAACCTGACATTTATTATAAAAAACATGGAAAGCATTTGCTAAATCATATGCATAATTAGCAAGAATGTGTGGTTGGCGGTTTTGCGCACTATCCTTTATGACCTCTGGATAATGAGCCATCCACTTGATAAGTTCTATCTCTTCTTCTTTATCTAAAAGATTTAAATTTGCATCTTCAATATCAAGATTACCAGCATTTTCTAAAATACTATGAATCCGAGCATGGGCATACTGGATATAGTATACTGGATTATTACTTGATTCTTCTTTTGCTAACTCTAAATTAAAATCAAAGTGGCTGTCAGAACTACGCATAATATAAAAGTAACGGGCAGCATCTCTTCCTACTTCATCTATCACATCACGCATTGTAACAAATTCACCGGCTCTTTTGGACATTGTAACTTTTTCTCCACCTCTAATTAAAGTTACAATCTGCACAATTATTATCTCCAACATATCTTCAGGATAACCCAAAGCCTGAATAGATGCTTTTACACGATCAATGTAACCGTGATGATCTGCTCCCCAAACATTTATTAATTTATCATAACCTCTTTCGATTTTATCAAGATGGTATGCTATATCTGCAGCTAAATATGTTAAAGAACCATCCGATTTAACTATTACCCGATCTTTGTCATCACCATATTCAGTTGATTTAAACCAAAGAGCATCATTCTTTTCATAAATATAATCTTTTTCTTTTAAAATATCAATCACATTTTCTATATCTCCATCATGAAGTGTACTTTCATAAAACCAATTATCAAACTTGATACCAAAATAATTTAAGTCTTTTTCTATTTTGTTTTTTAATTTTTTAAATGCAAAATCTCTACATACTTCCAGCTGTTCTTCTTTGCTTTTATCTAATAGTTCTTTACCCCATTTTTCTTTTAGTTCTTGCGCTATATTTATTAGATATTCTCCATGGTAAGAATTTTCAGGTAGTTCTTCTTGAATATTAAATAATTGTTTGTATCTTATTAAAGTTGATTCTGCCAAAATGTTTATCTGATTACCGGCATCATTAAAATAATATTCTCGGTCCACATCATAACCGGCTGTTTCCATAATATTAGCAGTCATATCTCCCACTACAGCTCCTCGGCTGTGACCTACATGAAGGGGGCCGGTTGGATTAGCACTTACAAATTCAATTAAAACTTTTTGATTTTTTCCTACATCAATTTCGCCATATTTATCTTTATACTCATCAATTAAATCTATAGTCTCGTATAACCAGTCGTTTTCTAGTTCAAAATTAATAAAACCGGGACCAGCAACTGAAACTTTTTTGATTAGATCAGAATCTATATTTCCAGAAATTAATTCTGCTATTTGGCGGGGTGCTCTTTTAAAGTGCTTGGCCATGACCATTGCAATATTTGTTGCATAATCACCATGTTCTTTTTCCCGTGGAACTTCCACTTTAATTTCCGGTATCTGTTCTAACTCGATATTTTCCTGATTTAAAGTAATTACCAAAGCTTCCTTAATCGACTTTTTTAAATTTTTTTCCACTTTTTTTATTATATTTTTAACCATTAAATCTGTCACTCCTTATCTATAAATCGATATTCTACTTTTAAATTATTACTTGTAAAAACTTGACCACCTTGTAATAAATCATATTTAATCTTAATCTTACCCTTTTTATCGTCAATCTTCATTTCAATCTCTTTAGTATCCGTTGTAAAATTCATCTTATGAGAACCTAAATTATATTTAAACTCACATTTATTATCCATATCAAATTTTTGTCTCATTTCATTCGGTTGGGCTCTTTTTAACAAAATATTGTTTTCTGATTCATTTAACCTTAATATTGTTTTAACATCTTCTAAGCCTTTATTGCTTTCATTATAAATAAGATAATGTTTGTCATTTTTAAACTTGTAATCACCTTCTCCTTCATAACTAACTTCATCTTTACTCCCATCAGGAGAAGTTTGCTTATTATTTACTTTTATCTTTACTCTTTTCATAATATCATACTCCAATAATTATTTATATTCCAAAAATGCCACAGTTTACACTGTGGCAATTTTATGAAACATTATAAGTTGAAAGAATTACCAAATTCTTTGGCTTCTTTTTCATTTTTTATAGTCCTGAAATCTTTTACTATACATCCTAATTTTTCTAATTCTCCCATTACCTTCTTAAGTGCTTTATTAGTCGCAAAAAATCGAGGAGTCACAAAAGCCATTGCCTCTTGCCCTGTGGTTCTTTT
This sequence comes from Halanaerobiales bacterium, assembly GCA_021736945.1. Taxonomy (GTDB): domain Bacteria; phylum Bacillota; class Halanaerobiia; order Halanaerobiales; family M55B127; genus M55B127. Next base: position 10,118 of record JAIPEX010000013.1, read on the forward strand.
ACAATCTTTTAAAAACTTTGATAAATCTGAAGGGATCTTACCTCGGAAAATACCCTGGGTAGGAGCTCCTGCTACAACAAGATCATACTTATAAAAAGAGATAGGTCTCCCTGTGTAATTTGTATCAAACAATTCTACTTCATATCCATTTTGTCGAGCTCCTTGAGCAATTCCTTCTGCTATTTTTTTAAGGTCTCCTTCTGTTGAATAGATAATAAGGACTTTCTGCAAAATACCACCCCTCAGGAAAATATTTAACTCCATACGATTAATACACAAAAGAATTATATCATAGTTACTAAATATTTTCACTAAATATAGAGAATTTTTGTAAATAAAAACAAAAAAAGCAGGGAAAGCCCTGCCTTTTATACCTTATAAATTATTATATATTTTTATTTTAAACCTAATTTTGATACCAATTTCTTCTTCGGTGCATAACCAACAATTCTGTCTTTTTCTTTACCATCTTCAAAAATAACTAATGTAGGAATACTCATCACATTATATCTTGAAGCAGTTGATTGATTTTCATCAACATTAAGTTTTGCTACCTTAACATCGTCAGAATACTCTCTTGCTATCTTTTCCACTACTGGTGCAATCATTTTACAAGGTGCACACCAGTCAGCCCAGAAATCAACTAAAACCGGTACATCAGATTTTAAAACTTTTTTTCTAAAGTTACCATCATTAACTTCAATTGGTTTTTTACTCATTACTTTCCCTCCCCATACTAAATTTTAAAATTTAAAATTACTGAATAGAAGTTTTTATTTTATCTAAAATAGTTTTGGCAGGAACAGCACCAACCTGTTCTTCTGCTCCACTATTTATAACAGTCTTGGGTACACCTGATACATCAAATTTACTTGAAAGATCAGGAAATTCAATAGCTTCAACCATTTCACCTTTAATATTTGGATTATGCATTGCCATTTCATGAGCAACTTTTACTGCTCTTGGGCAATATGGACAAGTTGGAGTAATAAATACCTGTAGTAACACTTCTTCATCAATATTTTTAAGTTCTTCAATTATATCTTCAGAAAGTTCGGTTTCCCCATTTGACATACTTACAATACCCTCAATCAATGTATTAAACTCATGACCACTTGGAATTCCATAAAAATGGACACCAGAATCATTACCATCTTTGTCGGTAAATAAAATAGCCGGTACACGGTCTATTCCATATTCTTCTGTTTTACCATTACCAAGGTCATTTTTTTCCAAATTAATTTTATCTGACAAGTTATTCAATTCATCCAGTATTTCTTCAGTATCCTCACAATACTGACAGTCTTCGTCAGCAGTAAAAAACTGAATATATACTTCTTCTTGCATTTTTCCCTCGAACAGTTCTCTTATTTGTTCTTGTTCATCTTCATTAATTTTTGGCACTAGGACCACTCCTTTTAGAAATTTAGCATTATTTAACTTTCAAATACTATTATACAAGAAATCAGGAAAAATAAAGTTAAATATTTTACAAATAGATAAAATACATTAAAATTAGGTGTTTTCCCCGACAAATTCAAGGATTAATATTATTACAACACCTAAAATAAAAGTTAATACTCCATTCATGATAAATGTGGAAGGAAATACTGCCGCACTTGAGCCTAATATTAAGCCTGTCAATATAGTCATAATTATTTTCTCATAATTTTTAAGTAAATATGAAAAAACATTGGCAAAAACTAATAGTCCTAGAATAACCCCTAGACCAAAAATGGATAAAAATAATAAATTAAAGTTATTAATTGCCGCTAATAAAGGATGGTAAACTCCCATCAACACCAAAATAGTACCTCCACTTATTCCGGGGAGGATCATAGCAACACTTCCAAAAAAACCCGCAACGAAATATAATAATAAACCACTCATTTCAGTATTAAACTGAATTTCCAGACTGAAAAATAAGGCGCCGCCGAAAGCTATCAATAAAAATAATAGCTTCCAAAAATTGATTCTTCCCACTTTTTGATAAGTGGAATGAGCAGATGTTAAGACTAAACCAAAAAGAAAATAATTAAGCAAAAGTGGATTATTAGCATATATATCTGTGATGACTGTTGAACCAATATATACACCCACTATTGCTCCCGAACCAATTATTATCAATTTTTTAAACTTAATATTTTTAATAGCATGTATTAATGTTTCATAAATATGTAAGACTACAGCTATTGTACCACCGCTTACCCCTGGTAAAGTATTGGCTAACCCAAAAGGTATTGATTTTAGAAATAATGCTAGATTATTATTTTTTTTAGACAATACTATCTTCCTTTCTGGTATAATAAAAAACCATTTTTATAATGTATATAATATAATTAATCCTATAAAAACTATAACATATTTTGGGAGTTTTTAAAATAAATAAAGCCCCCAAAAGAGGGGCTGATTAAAAAATATTCTCCAGCTTAGTTTTTTCTATAAATATTACTCTAATTTACGGAATTATCTTTTCCTGTTTCTGATATTTTATCAAATATTTTTATTGTTTTGTCTTCCACGATAGCTAATTCACCTTCAGAAATTTCTTCTTTGGCTTGAGTAATTTTCTCTTCAATAACAGCTTCACCAGTTTGCATATAGAGAAAAGTTCTTCCTCTTATAATCTCTAATTTGAAAATGGCTTGGCTTGTAGATATTATACAGGAAGGTGTATTGATTTGGAGTTTAAAATCTTCCTTAGTATCCAGAGTTGTATTTATCCAAACTACACCTTTTTCCACTGACAAGTTTTGAATTAATGAACTAGTCTCTTCCTCTATACTCAATATAGTATCACCTAATATTTCGATGCGATTAAATTTTCCTATATTTAGTGAAAACATACTTTCAGGGTCAGTTTTGATAGTTTCACCAACATTTATATTGGAATTATCTAAAATTCTTGTCCATACTACTGTTTTGAAAAAATCAAAAAACCCCTGGTCAGTTTTTCGATAAACAGTTCCTTTTAAAGAATTTATTGTTATATTAACCTCTTCATTATTATCTTGGGCTAAAGCCGGAGTGAAAATAGTTAATATAAAAAGGGAAATCAAGATAACACTCAATATCTTTCTCATTACTATTCCCCCTTGTCTAGACTTTTAAATTCTTTTAAACTAAATACAACTAATGATTTTTCAACTCCTTCAATATCTATTTCTTTATACTTCCAATTTAATTTTTTATAAATTTCAGCTAGACCATAGTAGGTATTCTCACCTATCAAAATTTCCTCAGGACCACTAACCTCTCCTAATTCCATTGTATTATGAACTACCTGCCCCATTGTTTTAAACTCCATTCTCTTATTAGTACCAATATCACCTAGAATTATTTTACCGGTATTTACAACAATCGAAGGTTTTAATTCTATTCTTTCTTTTTCAAGATAATTCATAATTTCAATAGCAGCTTTAACTGCTCTATTTCTATGATTGTCTTGTCCAAAATCTTTATTCCAATATGCTAAAAGGCCATCTCCTAAATATTTATCTATTACTCCATCATATTTAAAAATGATTTTAGATATGTTTTCATAAAAGTGATTCAAATCTTCTATTACTTTTTTTGGAGTACTTTCTTGGGAATATCTGTTAAAGTTTTCAAATTCAAATAAAATTAATGTAGCAGGTGTCTTATCCCCTTTTAATTTCAACATCTCGGGCTTATCAACTATTTTTTTAATTAAATAGGGAGAAAAATATGGTTTCAATTTATCAACAATTTCAAATTTTTCTTTTCTTCTAAATCCAAACCAACTAATTAAACTTATTATATATAAGATAAAAATCCCTATTAAATAGACAGATACTTCTGTAAACAAATAATGATAAATTGTTACATAGTAATTAAGGGATAATATTATTACGCTTAATACAATAAGAGCAATTAATGATCGATATGGATTATATCTTTCAAAAAGATAAAATGCCAACCATAATAAAATGAAAGCAATAATAATAGTCTGCCATGAGCTATTTACTTTTATAAATGTTTGATGTAAATAATTGTTAGTCATCTGTCCTAATAATTGTATTTTGCTAATACTACTATCTGGAGAAAAAATCGAAGGATAATTTTGACTTTGATTCTTTTTAGTAACTCCAAGTAAAATAATATTATCCTTAATAAATTCAGAATTGTAATTGTCATTTAAATAATCATGTAAAGAAATTTTAGGTATAGTACCAGCAGGTCCTAAATAATTAACTAAATATTCTCCCTCAGTAATTGAAATTTCTTCCTCTAAAGCTAATTCAGCTGCCCTTCTTCCAATCGGTAGATAAGTCGTATTTCGATCTATAAAAAGGGGAGGCAAACTCCGAATAGTTCCATCCTTATCGGAAATAATATTAGTATGTCCTAACTTAACTAGATTCATAAAAGAAGAAATTGGTGTATTTACAGAATTAACGTTATATTCTTTTTTTCTTTGAGAAATTTGATTAACACTATAATCTATTGATACAGGCATCACAATATTCTTGTTTTCTCTTAAACGATCAATCATTAAACTGTCTGCCTGTGCTGTTCGAGCATTATCAAATAATATATCAAATACTATAACATTGGCGCCGTCATTATTTAGTTTTTCAATTCCTTCTACATAATAGCTTCTATTTATTGGCCAGTCCCCAAGTTTTTTGGTAGTAAGGTCATTAATTTCAATAATTGTAACATCACTATTTACTTCTTCAATATCAGATAAATATTCAATTTTTTGATATGTATCATATATGTAATTATCGATTTTTGAAAAACTATTGTAATAATAGCCTAAAATTACGACAACTATTATTAAAGTGTATATTAGTATTTTTTTAGTATTAAACTGATATTCATTCATACGAAGTCCTCCAGAACATATTGAAGGGAGGCGTTAGGCCTCCCCCTTATTTTAATTAATTTTCTAAGAATGTAAGATATGCAAGATAAGTGTTATAAACATCTATTTTCCCTACTACTTCATAGGGGGAATGCATAGCTAAAACTGCAGGCCCTGCATCCACTACATCCATATTGTAGTTAGCTAAAAACTGGGCGATAGTTCCTCCACCACCCTCATCTACTTTACCTAATTCCGCAACTTGCCATATCACTCCTGCCTTATTCAGTAAGGAGCGTACTTGAGCCATAAATTCTGCAGTCGCTTCTGATGAACCAGCTTTACCGCGAGCACCAGTATATTTAGTTAATACAACTCCTTTGTTAATAAATGCAGCATTCCTTTTATCAAATACTTCGGAGAAGTTAGAATCATAAGCTGCATTTACATCTCCAGAAAGCGAACTTGATTTTTCAAGAATTTCTCTTAAGTCAAGTTCACTGTAATCTTTATAATATTTACTAGTTATTTTAGCCACAACATTTTCAAAAAACCGAGACTGCATTCCTGTTGTTCCCATACTACCTATTTCTTCTTTATCTACTAGTACAGTTACAGCAGTATATTCGGGTTGATTAGTGTCTAAAAGCGCTTTTAGACCGGTATAACTACATACCCTATCATCATGTCCATAGCCTCCAAGCAGAGCTCTATCAAAGCCTACATCTCTCACTCCAGCGGCAGGAACTATCTGTAAGTCAGCACTAACTAGATCTTCGCCGTTGATATCATATTCGTTTTCCAGATGCTTTATTACAGCACTTTTTATTTTATCATTACCGTTTTCCTCATCTTCATCATCTAAGGGTATACTTCCAACAATTAGATTAAGATGTTGAGCATTAATAGCTTCACTCATTTTCTTTTCTCTCTGCTTTTTACCTAAATGAGGTAAAATATCACTTATATAAAATACGGGATCGTCCTCTTTCTCACCAATACTTATTTCTATTTTTGTACCATCTTCTTTAATTACTAATCCTCTCAATGCTAAAGGAATAGTTACCCATTGAAATTTCTTGATTCCACCATAATAATGGGTGCCAAAATATGCTAGTCCACCATCTTCATAAAGGGGATTAGGTTTCAAGTCAATACGGGGGGAATCCATATGAGCAGCAACAATACGAAGCCCCTCTTTAAGATCTTTTTCACCTATAACTGCGGCAATTAATTGTCGATCTCTATTTACTGCAAATACTTTATCGCCTGCCTGCAATGAGTCGACCTCATCTATTCTTTTAAATCCTTCTTGCTCAAGCATTTCTACCGATCCACTTGTAAACTCTCGTTCTGTTTTGTTTTCTTCTAAAAACGTTCCATATTCTTTATTAAATTTAAAAACTTCTTCCTTCTCAACATCTTCCATTTCTAACCAGGCATTTTTCGCCTCATAACTTTTATCAGTTTTTGACATATATAGTTTCCTCCTATAATTGTTTAGACTTAAATTTATTATAACTTAGAAATAGTGATAATTCAATTTTATATAGAATTATTATTTTCTCACCAGCAAATGAACTCAGTTTCTTTTAAGTTTTTCTTTAATGTCAAAATTATTATCCATGTATATACAATACTTTTTAACAATATTTTAAATTAGATTATCAGGTTTTTATAAGTTGAATTCTTATAAAGTTGATAGGATAAATAAGATTGATAAAATATAATTATTGTGGTAAAATATATTTAAATATTCAAATAAATAAAACTGATATGGATGTGTTTATATGAATGGAGATTTATCATTATTTATTGCCTTTTCGGCAGGTTTATTATCGTTTCTTTCTCCCTGTGTATTACCTTTAATTCCATCTTATCTAGCTTTTTTACTGGGAGATTATACAGACCAAAAGAAAAAAGATAAAAAATATTCAATATTACCTGCTATAATATTTATTTTGGGTTTTACATTGGTCTTTATACTACTAGGACTTTCTGCCACTTTTATTGGGAAGTTTTTACTTAGAAACCAAGCTATCTTAAGGAAAATTAGTGGGGTTATAATTATCATCTTTGGACTGCATATTAGTGGTATAATAAAATTAAAATGGCTTTATTATGAAAAAAAGCTTTCCATAACCGAAAAATCCAATAAGTATTTACAGTCTTTTGTACTTGGGTTAGGTATTGCATTAGCCTGGACTCCTTGTATTGGACCAATTTTATCATCAATTCTAATTCTTGCTGGTAACAGTCAAAACATTTTTGCAGGTGGTTTTTTATTATTTATTTATTCAACAGGATTTGCGCTCCCCTTCTTAATCACGGCCTTAGCAGCTAAGAAAGTTCTTCCGGCTATCAAAAAAATGAATAAATATTTAAATTATATAAATATTGTTAGTGGTATTTTAATTATTATTCTTGGTCTCCTTGTCTATACAAATAATTTAAATTTCATAACTTTTTAGGAGGTATAAAAAGATGATTTTATCTCGAAAAAAAATACTGGTGGTAATAACTTCTCTTATCCTTATCGTGGGAATTTGGACTTTAATAGGAACTTTTACAAACGAAACTGTTCATTCTGAAACAGAAGTAGGGGTAGAAGTTGGCATGAAAGCTCCTGACTTTACCATAAATAACGTGAACGGTGAAGAAGTTAGTCTCAGTGATTACCAGGGAACAAAAGTATTTTTAAATTTTTGGGCCAGTTGGTGCCCACCTTGTAGAGAGGAAATGCCTTCCATCCAAAAACTACACAAAAACTATGATGATATAAAGGTTTTGGCTGTAAACTCCGGAGAAAGCAAAGAGAAGGTACTAAATTTTCTAATGGAAAACAACTTTTCATTTACTACTCTTTTAGATAAAAATGGAAAAGTAACTACAGATTATTTAATAAGAGGTATTCCAAGTACTTTTGTTATCGATAAAGAAGGTATTATTGTAAGAAAACAGAGAGGTGCTATAACTTACGGGAAAATGGAAGAAATGATAAATCAATAACACAAAAGTGACCTTTCACAAGGTCACTTTTTTAAATTTCTATTTCTTATTTTTTAATTTCTTTTCTGCAACCATTCCTAAAACTGCCACTGGATCCTTAGGTGTAGAATAAGGAGGAGCATATGCTAAATCAATTTGGAATAAGTCTTCTGCTCTCAATTCACTATATATAGCTGTGCTCAATACATCTACCCTCTTATCTACTTTGTCTTCACCTTCTATCTGAACACCTAATATCCTGTGAGTCTTTTTATCAAAAATCCCTCTAATTTTCATCTTTTTAAAATTCGGAAAATAACTGGCATGATTAGAACCAGTAATTGAAACCACTAATGGCTCATATCCGCTTTCCTCAGCTTCTTTTTCATCAAGTCCTGTTTTTGCTACTGTATAATCGAATATTTTTGTAATAGCAGTCTGGAATACACCTAAATGATGGTTATTACCCCCACCAGCATTTTCGCCAGCTACTCTACCTTGTTTATTAGCTGTAGATCCCATTGGAACCCAGGCTTTTTCATCTGTTAAAAGATTGATGGTTTCTGCACAATCACCAGCAGCATAAATATCTTCTTCACTAGTTTCCATTCTTTCATTGACGGCAATAGCACCTGTATCACCAATTTCTATTCCACCTTTTTTAGCTAATGTAATTTCTGGTTTAATTCCTAAAGATAAAAGCACAAAATCTGTATCAATTTCTTTACCAGAACTTGTAATCACTTTATCAACAGCATCTTCACCCTTAAAAGAACTTACTCCATCTCCTAGCACTAGGTTTACATCCTGTTCTCTAAGATGTTGATCCACATATTTTGTTATTTCTTCACTAAAAGGTGGTAAAATTTTATCTTCAAGTTCAACAACCGTAACTTCTTTATCTAATTCAGAAAAAGCTTCCGCCATTTCTAGGCCAATTAGCCCCGCACCTATTATCGTAACTTTTTCTAAACCTTTTACTTTCTCTTTTATCCGATCAGCGTCTTTAACTGAGCGCAGAGGATATATATTTTCTAAATCTATACCTGGAATTGGTGGAACAACTGGTTTAGCTCCTGTTGTTATAATCAATTTATCATACTGATAAGTTCCTTCAGTGTCTTCCTTTAAGTTTTTATATTTTAAAGTTTTCTTTTCTTTATCAATATCTATCACTTCATGTTCTATCTTAACATCTACATTATATTTTTCTGCAAATTCATCAGGTGTATTTATTACGACTTTTTTTCTGGATTTAGTTACACCTGAAATATAATAGGGTAAGCCACAACCTGCATAGGAAATATCTTTGCCTTTTTCAAAAAGTACAATTTCAGCTTCCTCGTTTGTTCTACGTGCCTTAGCTGCAGCACTTGTACCTGCTGCTACCCCACCAACTACTGCAATTTTCATTCTTTATCCGCTCCTTTTTTAGAAAAATTCGCTTCAATAGACTTAATCAAAGCATTGTTCACAGAAACTCCTACTGGGTTTACTATTTCATATTGATGTTTTAATGTTTTTTGTAAATCTTCATTTACATACCCAGTTGGAAGTGGACATTCAAGTCCATTGACTAAAAAATTAAAATGTCTTTGGGCTATTTCATAAGCACTGATCGCTTTAAATGCACAACTTGTTTTAGCCCCATCACATAAAACCCCACCAATATCACTATATATATTATTAATTCCTTCTTCAATCATTTCATTTTTTTCTTCTAAATACAGTAAAGCAGCTAACAATCCAGGAGCTGCAGCTGTAAAAAGACCACATAAAGATGATAACTTTCCAATTTTTATTTTTATAAAATATGCTATTAAGTGAGCTAAAAGTGTTGCTTTTAAGATTTCGGTTTCATTTTTATCTAATTCCAAACCTGATAAGTGGGTGCCAAGTGTTATAAAAATACCCTGATTACCACTACCGGAAGAGGCTAAAGCCGGCAACTCTGCACCTGCCATTCTGGCATCTATTCCAGCCGCTACTTCCGCAGCCGAGTTTCTTATGAAATCATCTCCGGCCATTTTTTTATATTGTCTTCCAATCCCACAACCTTCATTATTTAAACCGGCTTCTGCTAACTCTTGATTAGTAAGTAAGCCTTGTTTTAAATATCTTTCCATTGAAACATCAAATTGCTTTTCCATTAAATCAACTATTTCTCGAATATTCATGTTTTTTATTTCATTTTCTAAATTAAATTTCATGTTCTTTTCTTCCATTAGATCCTCATTCTTATATATAGGATCACTATCTACTTTTATCTGAGTCAAATTGGTGTGACTTTTAACAATTGTTGACTCTACAACATTGTCTCCAAAAATCTCAGCTTTAATAAATAATTCTTCCTGATCTTCTATAACTTTCAATTCTACTAAATCTATAATTTCTTCCCCTTTTTTTATAACTTCTTCTTCTAAACTATTTAATAGTGTCAATTTTTTATCCGCAGAATTTTCAATAAAAAATCCGAGGGCAGCTGCTAATCTATTCCCTCCATACCTATCGGTACCAGGAATCCCGGTCCGCATTCCGTTCTTATATACATAACCATCCATTTTAACTACAATTTTTTGAAGTTCTCCTTCTGAGAAATCTGCAGCTCTTGCAACTGCATAAGCCACCGCTGCTGGTTCCGTACATCCATTAGCTAACTCTAGTTCCTGGTTGATAAACTTCTGGAGTAATTTCATCTAAAATTATGCCCCCTATCTCTTTTTTACTTTATTCTGGATAAAATGATTAAATTCCTTTAATCTATTTTTAGTTCAGGGATAAAATAAAAGTGCCTGGTTTTATCCAGACACTTTTCATATATACTATTTTTTTAAGCCTGACCTGGTCCACCTTTTAAATCCATAGGTTCTAAGGAAGGATCAAACTCTTTTTTTCTTTTAATAACTTCTTTAGCAATTTTATTGAATTCTCTACTAATATCATCATTATTAGCTTCTTCAACTACTGGATTACCTTTATCTCCACCTTCTCTAACATGCTTCATCAAAGGAAGCTGTCCCAGTAAATCAACATTTAATAACTTAGCTAGTTCTTTACCACCGTTTTTACCGAATATATATTCCTTGTTCCCACATTCTGAACATTCATAATAAGCCATATTTTCAATAATTCCCAAAATTTCGGAATCCATTTTTTCTGCCATATGACCTACTCTACCAGCAACATTAGTAGCTGTAACTTGGGGAGTTGTTACTATCAAAGTCCTGGCATGGGGTAATTTCTGCATTATATTTAAAACCATATCTCCAGTTCCAGGGGGTAAGTCTAAAAGAAGATAGTCTAATTCATTCCAAACTACATCCTGGAAAAACTGCTGCAGTGCGCCTAAAAGAAGGGGACTTCTCCAAATTACAGGATTCTTCTCATTTACAAACGAACCCATTGAAATTACCTTAACACCCATTTTTTGAGCAGGGTGAATTAATTCGGATTCCTGTTCAACTTTAACTTCTTCTTCTATCCCTATAATCCGAGGAATACTAAATCCATGTACATCTGCATCAATAATACCAACATTTTTACCCTGGTTTTGTAAAGCCACAGCCAAATTAGCAGTTACTGTAGATTTACCAACTCCACCTTTCCCACTAGCAATAGCTATTAAACCTTCACTTATTGAACCGTGTTCTAATTCAATTTTACCATCTTTAATTTCATACATTCTATTTTCCTCCCTTTTTATTCTACAATTTTCTGTTGTTTTTTACTCGTCAATTTATATAACACAAAAATGATTATAAATATTATGGATATGGTAATAACAGTAGTCAAGGTGGTATTAAAACCTATATTTAAAATTGTACCAACTGTAATTGCTGTTAATACCATAACCCCAGCTGACTTCAACATGCTATTTAACCCTAATTCTCTAAATAAAATTATAAAAGTAGCTACACAGGGGAAATAAACTGTTAAAATAGTACTAGCTATTACCAACTGCTTAATAGTTAAATCCAAAGGAGCTAACATACCCATAGCTAAATCTTTTCTTAGAAACCCCATTAGCAAAGCAGAAATTACCTCTTTAGGTAATCCAAATAGTGTTGAAAAAACTGGACCTAATACTCTAGTTAGTAAATCAAAGAAGCCCAGAGCATACATTGTATTTACTGCTAATACACCTAATAATACAAACGGAATTGCTTCTTTCAAGAAATTGATTACCCTCATCCAAAGTTTTTTAAATACTATATCTAATAATGGTCTCCTTAAAGTCGGAATTTCAATAAGTAAATCACTGCTGTAGCCCGGCAGAAAATAATTTAATAGTAAACCTACAATTATCCAAACAATAAATAATGCTGTAAAAACAAATGAAACATATATACCACCAAAAGCCCCTACTAAGCCTATAATCATAGCGGTCTGGGCCATGCAAGGTATTGAGATAGACATTAAAGTACTAGCAATAAACTGTTCTCTTTTACTATCAAGGTTCCGAGCAGCTAAAGCTGCCGGCACATTACACCCAAAACCAAGAATCATTGGTATTATTGAAAAACCATGTAATCCAACTTTATGCATTAAATTATCTAATAAAACTGCAAGTCGAGGCAGGTATCCTGAATCTTCTAAAATGCTTAAAACAAAATAAAATGAAATAATATATGGTAATACTGCAGCAAAAGGTATAAATATTCCGGTAGTAAGTAAACCAAAAGACTGTTCGAAATCGATCTGACCATTTACTAACTGTCCTATTAAAAGGTCATGTAAAAAAGTACCTTCGTTAATAAAATTGCTAATGGAGAGCAAAAATGTGTGGTAGGGCCCTTCAAAAAATGGTTCCGCTACATAAGTTATCAGTCCTTCACCTATAAATCTGATTACTATAAAGGTCAGATATAATACAATTCCTGCTATCGGAATACCAGTCCAGGGTTTTAAAGTATATTCTTCTAAAAGTTCTTTACTGGAATGATGTTTAGGTTTAATTCTTTGAACATTATTTATGATGTGCCCTATTTTCGCCCATCTCTCATCATTTGAGAGTTTTTTAAATTCTTTTATTTCTCTATATTCTAAATAATTTAAAGCTTCTTTTAATCCTTTGCCGGTAGTAGCAACTGTTGGTATTACTGGTACCTTAAGTCGGTTTTGTAATTTTTCTAAATCAATATCAATTCCTTTATGCTTAGTCTCATCCCACATATTTAATAATATTACAACAGGTATGTCTCTTTCTAAAAGCTGAAGGGTTAGGTTTAAATTTCTTTCTAAATTAGTTGCATCAACTATATTAAAAACTATGTCACCTTCTTGTAACATTTCCACTGCAACTTCTTCTGCTTTATTGGTCGGATCTAAAGTATAGGTCCCAGGTACATCAATTAATTCAATATTTTTACCTTCATGTTTAAATAGTCCTTTTTTATATTCTACTGTAGTTCCAGCATAATTAGAAGAGGTTACACTGGTTCCAGTTAATCTTGAAAATATGACGCTTTTACCTACATTTGGATTTCCCATTAATAATACTTTCATTTTACTCTATTACCTTTACCATTATTTTTTCAGCCATTCCCCTTCCGATCGCTACCCGGGAACTATTATCTATTTGGATAGTAATCGGACCTTTTAATACCATATCACTAACTTTCTTTATTTGCTTACCCTTTCTTATTCCTAAAGAATCAAGTTTCTTTTTGAGCTTTTTCCCACCTTTAAAGGAAAACACTTCCCCTTTTTTACCTGCTTTTAAGTCCGCTAATGATATTATATTTTTCTCCACTATTAGATCAACCCCTGGATATATATTGATATTCATTATCATTGTATTCATGTTTATATAGTAACATAACTTTAAAATTAGTTCAATATCATACATTTCTTTCTTTTATCAATAAAAAATGCGGATAACATTACCAATGAAACCAAAAGGAAAGTTAAAGTGTAACCTAATAAGTTTATTAAAATACCACCCGCAAGTGGAAGGATAATTACTAAAATGTTAAGGCTATCTCTAATTCCTAAATATACTGTTCTTTGATCTGCAGGTGTTATATCAAGTAAATAAGGTGTGAAGCCTATCTTTCGACCACTAATTACAAAACCAATTAAAAGGAAAAGATATTTATATAATCCAGGATCTAAGTGACCAGCTATTAGAGCTAGAATAGGTATTATTCCACCAATTAATACACAAACACGAACAACATATCGCGCCCCTTTTTTATCACCCAAATAACCCCAGAAAATATTTGATAAAATCATTCCTGTTATTTGAAATAGAAGAAAAGTACCTACATACTGACTAGAAAGGTTAAAGGTGTCTTTCGCAAATACTATATAAAAAGGAAGTATCATTAGACTAAAACTAGATAAATTTTCAATGATTACAAATTTTAAAAATGCAGGATCATTTTTTAATAGTTGGGGAACTCTCTTTAAAAAACTTAAAAGTTTTAATTTTTCTTCACTTACAATGGAAGGTTTCTCCTCTATCATCCAAAAAGATATGGCAGCTATAATAAGTCCTATAAAACCAATAATAAGTAATATACTATAATTATTAGGAAAAGAAAAATTGCCTGGACTAAATATATATTTTACTATTAAACCACCAGAAAAAGCCATTACACTAGCCACAAATTGTTTAGAAGCAAATATTTTTTCCCGTTCCCCTTTAGTAGTTAACTTCCCAATTATCTCAGTGTAAGAAAGAGAGGCAAAACCACCACTAAGTGAAAAGATAAAGATAAATATAAAAAAGAACGTAATAACTATCAAAGGATTTTCTTTTCCATAAAAGTAAGTTGTTAATGCCATTCCTAGAAAAGAAAATGCCCTTAAATATATACCGGTTAGTAATATTTTCTTTTTGTATTTTACATAACTTAGATAATGACTAAATATAATATTAAATAGTCTTGGCACCCCTAGTATCATAGAATATAATAGACCAAATATAATTTTTGAATCTATTAATTCTGAAATAAGGGAAGGTAAAACTGTATTTAAATCTATCATGGACATTGTTAAAGCTAAAAACGCTCCGTGCCACAAAAATATAAAATATATTTTTTTGTTTTTTATATTAATAACTACCCCTCCCTTTTTTATTTCAATCGCATACAATATTATCAAAGAGTATAGACATATTCTGTAAAGTGGTTACATTTTATAAATTCATAAGACAATAAAAAAAGACCCCGCTAAGGGCCCTTTTAAATCTCAACAAAATTAATTATTTATTTTTTACCATTGCTATTTCCGTTATTTCCACTATTTCCTTTATTTTCATTTTTATTCTTATTTTTTTCAGCGTTTTCATTTCGGTTTTGAGCTTGTGTTGCAGTTAAGTCTCCATCGGAATCTTCTTCTTGGTCTTGGTCTTGGTCTCTATTTCTTACTCGATCTTTATTTTTATCAAGAAATTCTTGTATATGGTCGGAAAGATCTTGTCCAGTCCAATCTCCATGATCTTCTTTATATTGTGCTATTGAAGAAGATAAATCTTCTCCGAAGCTTTCTTTATCGGTATCTTCTTCATCTTCATCTCCGTCTTCATCTAACTCTAGTTCTTCTAACATCTCATTTATTGTCGCTTCATCAACTGTTTCATTATCTTCTAAATCTTTTAAGGCATCTTCTAAAGAAGCTATTTCATCTTCGCTAAGATAATCTAAATCATATTCTTCTACTAAACTTGTGTTTTCTGAGTCCCCATCCTCCTGTGCTAACACTGCAGGTACTACCAATAATAGCAACACCAATGTCAATGAAAGTATTTTTAACTTCTTATTAAACATTACATTTTCCCCCTCAATTTATAATTTTGTTTTTGGAGTTTCTTTAAATCAATAAGCAGGAAAAACAAAAAAGCCTATTGACTTAAAAAGCCATAGACTTAAAATTATGGCAGCCTGGCGATCTTAAAAATAAGATCCATAGCTTTGCGTCCCCCCTTCACAAAGGGTTTGCCTTTTTCTTCGATAATTATTTTTTTACTGTAAATTAAATTTATCATATTATTTTCAACAAGTCAACCGTCTAAAGCTAAGTAAATATCTCATCTTTTTGTTACCACTATTATACAAAGTATCTGCTTTCATTTATTTTTCAATAACTTCTTCTTTTTTTAAGTTATCATTATCTAAAAGTCCTAATAAAACACCGGAATATACTGTTGCTAAATCATTGAAGATTACATGAACCCAAAATCCAATTAAAATAGCAATAATAACTTTCTTATACTTATTTTGTACTTTCCAGGCGTTCTTAAAAATTCTATAAAATATCCAGCCAAAGAAAAAGAGTCCTCCTATAATTCCCCATCCAGTAATAATATTCAAATAATTATTGTGTGGGGTCATTGCATCAATCTTTTCCCCGGGCACTTTATAATTGGGATAAGCAGTATGAAAGTTTCCAGGTCCAACACCAAAAAAGAAGTTATCTTTAACCATTAATAAAGCACCTTCATATACTTTTAATCGCATATAGTTACTACGATCTTGCAAAGAAAATATTGATAAAGCTCTTCTGTAAAATCTGTTATTAGTAAATAAGGCAACTGCTACTAATGAAGTTAATACACCTATGACCTTCCAGGACATAAAAACCGCTAAAACAAATCCTCCTGCTGCAGTACCCACCATTGCACCTCTTGAACTAGAGATTATTAATGCTACCAGGTTCAAAATTAAAAATAGTAGATATAAACCCTTTTTCTTTTTTGTCTTTTCTATTATCAAGAAACCTAATGCACCAATTATTCCGGCCTGTATAATTACTCCTAAACCATTATCACCAATTCCTAAAATATATGCTCTCCCGTTACCATTAATTAATTCTACACCTTTATACACTACTTTCCAAGAAAAATAATGAGCTAATATAGTAATAATAGCCAGAAGAGTAGTACCTTTGACCATATCCTTTATAAATACAACAGGATTATCAACAAAATATTTACCCATTATATAAAACCAAATAAATATAAAAGGTATTAAAAATGATGGTATTGCTTTGGAAACACTATAAGATCCAATTATACTTATAATTCCTGAAATAAATAAGCCGGCCCAAAAAAACAAATTTACTTTATCCCAATCAGCATTTTTTAGTCTTTTACCTCTAGTTGTAGAAAGGACCACCAAATTCAAGATGTTAAAAGCCGGATTAATATTCATAGTAAATCCCATTATTCGTTCCCATATTTTAGCTAATTTCTTCATTTAAACACCCCATTATAGAAAATCTTTTATCCTATTTACTGTTTTAGTAACTGCGCCTCTTTCTCCCATTCTTTTTTGTCCAATTTCACTTCTTTTTTTATATTCTTCATCATCTTCTAAAAGTTCTATAATAGAATACGCAACATTTACAAAATTGCGGTCTACAAATTTCACTCCATCTCCTAAAAGTCTTTTTTGATCTGCAGCAAACTCATAATCAAATTGCGCTCCGGTTCCAGGAAAAGTAACTACTGGTTTCCCTAATCCAACTGCCTGTTCATTAGCAGTACCAGCCATTCCTAAAAATAATTCTGCTTGATTTAACACATCACCAAAACCATTGTAAATTATAGAAACTTTACTCATACCACTCGGAGAAATAATTTGAAGTTTAACATTTTTACCACTTTTTTTCTTAATATGCCAATTTATGTTCTGCAATTTATTTTTAAGCTTTGAAATTGAAAAATTACCAGCTACAGCCACTAAAAATTCGTACTTCTCTTTTTTAAGTTTTTCTAATTCTTCTATTACTTTAATAAAGTCTAACATATTATCATAAGCTTCTACTCTACTCCCGGGTAAAATTCCTATTTTAATACTTTCAGGATCAAGTCCAAAATCAATGTTTTTTATTTCAAAACAATCCATCATTAAGTTACCATTAAATTCAGCTTTAATGTCATTTTCTACTAAATCTTTTTTTGTTTTTTGATCGCGAGGTAATACAAGATTAGCATATTTTCTCATCAAATATTTTTCAATTTTATAATGTCCATTGATATATTCTGATTTAGCAGTAGGTATAAAGATTATATCTCCACCTAAAAATAGCCCAGTTAATAATAATATATAAACATCTCCTACTACAATTGATAATTCATTTTGTCTTTTGTGTTTTCTTAACTCTTTAATTTGTTTAAAAGTATTGACTAATAAACCTGATTTAATATCTTTTAATAAATTTTGCCAACTGTTTCTTGCAAATCCACCACTTGGTAGAGTTTTTCTGGGGCCTAATATTTTAACAGGTAAACTTTCAAAACGATCTCCTTTACCCACAATTGGCAATACTGATATATCTAACTCTAAACTGGTTTCTTTTAAAAGTGACTCTATTAATTTAGAAGTCATCAGATCTTCCCCATGACCATTACTTATAAACATTAATTTATTCTTCATATAATCATTCCTGTTCAAATTGTGATTTATATAGTCTATAATAATAACCTTCATTATCTAAAAGTTTCTCGTGACTTCCTTCTTCCACAATTTCTCCTTCTTCGATCACTATAATTTTATCAGCATTAATAATTGTAGAAAGACGATGTGCAATTACAAATGTAGTTCTGTCTTTTATTAATCTTTCTAAAGCTTCTTGAATTAAGGACTCAGATCTTAAATCCAAAGAAGAAGTTGCTTCATCCAAAATTAAAATTTTATGATCAGTTAATAGTGCCCTGGCAATAGAAATTCTTTGTTTTTGCCCACCAGAAAGGGAAACACCTCTTTCCCCAACTTCCGTTTCATAGCCATTATCGAAATCTACGATAAATTGATGTGCATTAGCTTTTTTTGCGGCATCAATGATTTCTTCCCTTGACTTATTACTAGCACCATAAGCTATATTATCTGCGATGGTTCCCTTAAATAAAATTGTATCCTGAGGTACAATTCCAATTTGTTTACGTAAAGAGCTTAAGGTCACATCTTTAATATTTATTCCATCTATTCTAACTTCACCCATATCAACATCATAAAATCTAGGAATTAAATTAACTAATGTTGTTTTCCCGGCTCCACTATGTCCAACAAAAGCTACCATTTCACCTGGTTCCACTTTCAAATTAATATTATCTAAAACTTTTTCTCCTTCATTATAACTAAAACTAACATTATCAAAAACAACTTCACCTTCAATAAGAGGCATATTTTCTGCATTATCTTTTTCAATTACTTTTTCTTCCACGTCTAATAAATCAAAGATCCTTTCAGAAGCCCCTACTGCTTTTTGCATTAAATTATAACTTTTACTTAAAATATTGATAGGACTAATCAAAAGACCTATATATCCAATAAAAGTAATCAATTCACCGGTTGTCATTTCTCCTCTTAATACTTTATGACCACCGTACCATAAAAATGCAGCTGCACCAATTGAAATTATTAGTTCAACGATTGGAGTTATGGTTGCTTCAATTTGTACTCCTTTAAGATTTTGTTTTAGTGTTCTATCATTTGCATCGGAAAACTTTTTAATTTCCTTTTCTTCATTATTAAATGCTTTAACAATCCTTACCGCTGATAAAGTTTCCTGTAATATATTTGTAACATTGCTCATCTCGTTTTGGATTTTAGTACTTACCGATCTCATTTTAAACCCAAACTTGTTTATTACATATGATACCAAAGGTATAATTAAAAACGATACTAAGGCTAATTTCCAATCTATGTATAATAAAAAACCTACAATCCCAATGATCATAATTGGTTGCAAGACTAAATTGGATAAACCATTAATTAAACTATTTTGAATAACATTTACATCATTAGTAACTCGTGACATTAAATCTCCTGTTCTTTGCCTTTCAAAAAAGCTTAGAGACAATTTTTGTAAATGTTCATATAAATCTTTTCTCAAATCAACGATTACATGCTGGCTCATTCCCGAAATTAGATATTTCTGACCATAATTAAAGACTCCTTTTAAAAAATACAGCAAAACTGCACTTGCTGCAATATAATTAAGTATTAATTCATCTCCACCGATTAAAACATCGTCAATTAAAAATTTGAACAACCAAGGAATTAATAATCCTATAATACCAACTAAAACTAAACAAACAAATCCCCCAATTAATTGACTCAAATAAGGGCGCATATATCTAAAAAGTTTACGATAAGTTTTCAATTTCAATACCTCCAAAAAATATTATATAATATAATTATAATAACCTCAATCAATAATTGAATCTACTGACTAAATAATATATAATTATTAAAAAATTATTTGTAAATATAGGAGTGAATGTATTATGGAATCAAAAAAACAAATAAGTATTATAATACCCACTCGAAACAGAAAAATAATATTAAAAAAATGCCTTGAAGCATTAAACAAACAAAGTATAGATAGTAATAAATATGAGATAATAATTATTGATGACGGCTCAACTCAAGATATTGAAACAATGATTAACTCACTTAATTTAAAACCGGAAATAAAATATCACTATCAAGAACATAGTGGACCAGCCAAATCCAGAAATAAAGGAATCAAATTCGCTAAGGGTAAATACATTATATTTATTGACGATGATATAATTGTAAACGAACAATTTGTAGAAAGTCATTTAAACAAACTTTTAAACAATGATAAAGTCATTGTACACGGTCCTGTTATTCATACAAATAACTTAGATAATCCCTCAGCAGCAGAAAAGAAAATACGCGACTTTTCTTCTGCCTTTTTTGCTACTGGAAATGCTTCTATTAAAAAAACTTATTTAAAAGAAGCTGGATTATTTAATGAAAATTTTTATGAATACGGTTGGGAAGACCTAGAATTTGGAAAGAGATTAAAACAACTTAACCTTAAAGCAGTTAAAGCTGAAAACGCAATAGGTTATCATTTGAAATATCAATTCTCTCCAAATTATTTACCAAATATAAAAGAAAAAGAAAAGCAACGAGGTAGAATGGCAGTTTTATACCATGATATTAATCCATCATTTTCAGTAAAATTATCAACTCTTTATTGGAAACCATTGTTAATACTTTTGGAAGTACTTACCATTGGTAATTGGCCTGAAAGTCAATTTACAATGAAATTAATAAAATACCTACATGAAAATGATCTCAATAATACACGAAAATTTGTGGTTTATTTTATCAAACTAAACTCTTACCTAAAAGGTTTAAAAGAAGGATACTAAGAGATAAATGATTAACTTATATCAACCATTTTTATTTATTTCTAATAAAGATCTGATATGATATCTCTTACAATTTCATCGGAAGCCCCTTTATCTATCTTTAAAGTTTTCAACTTATTTTTTAAAGTTTGAAGGGGCTCTTCACCAATTAATTTAAGAACTTCCTCGGATAAAATATCAGAAGAAAATTTTCCAATCAATTCAGGAACAATTCTTTCATTAGCCATTGAATTAACTATTGAGATATAATCCCTATTTTTGACTTTCTTAGGAATAATTGTACTCTTAAGCATCTCACCTAAATAAGGGATTTCTCCAATCATACCTATCAATCCTGGTAACGGTATTAAGCTGGGTTCATTTAATGGAAGTATAACTATCATAGGTGTTTCCAACACAGCTAATTCTAAATTATTTGTTCCTGGGATTGTAAGTGCAAAA
The DNA here is from genome assembly GCA_021736945.1 of Halanaerobiales bacterium. Classification (GTDB taxonomy): domain Bacteria; phylum Bacillota; class Halanaerobiia; order Halanaerobiales; family M55B127; genus M55B127. The sequence goes on from JAIPEX010000013.1 coordinate 31,513, forward strand.
TCAGACTCCCTCATAATACTGTGTAGTTTATCTTCATATATTTTTATTTTTATATTATCATCTATCATCAAAAGGTTTTCAGTATCAAAATATTCCACTTTTCCTTCTATTCTTTTGCTTTTAAGAATTTTCTTTATGCTACTTATATCTACAAAATCGGCTTTACTTAAAATATACTTTAATTTTTTAGTAGAATTATCATAGGTTTTATTAATTTTTCGTACAGTATTTAAAAATAACGGAAGGACATATTTGAACTCCTGAGGACGACTACCAGGTAATAAGTTTATTAAAATCTCTTCGTCCTCTTTACCTAATAATTCTCTTGTCTTTTCTCTACTAAAAACTGGATTTATTGAATCAAACATAAGATTACCAACTATTTTTAGTTTACTGGAAGAAACTCCTGCATTTATCAATTTATGATATACATTTTCATCTGATAAATAAAATTTCTTTACACTATTGGTAAACCCAAAATCTCTTTCTGTATAAGAATACACTGGATAATTTAAACGTTTTCCTAAAAATACCGCATGCATAAAATCCCCACCTAGAAAAAGAACAAAACCTTTTTCAGAAAGATCAAAATTCTGGGGTCTTTTATTTAATAAAATATATTTCAAATAATCCTTTTTATTATAAGTTTCAGTAACACCTTCTATTTCTGAAATTACCTTCCCTTCATTACCGCTTGAAAAAACACAAGGCGGGGTAAATACATAGATGTTTTTATCTATATTCAATTCATTTAACTTTTTAACTACAGGTTTTACCCAGGCAGAAACTTCCCCCGGACTGTTAGTAGTTAAAATAACATCAATCACTATAAATCATCCTTTTCAACACACTTTTTAATCAATTTTTAAATGATGAGTGCTATTTAACAGTTTTAAAACTGGATAATGTTCATAAAATTTAATTCGAGATATCGAAACATTATCAACTTCAATACTAAAAATTCTACTAAGTGGTAATTCTAGTAGATAGGCAATGATAATTCTCACTATACCACCATGAGTAGCAATTAATATCTTATTATCAGCGTTTTCATCTACTATTCTATCAATAGTTTCTCCTACTCTTTCTTCTACCTCTTTAATATGTTCTCCTTCCGGGGGTTTACAACAAGTCGGATCTTTCGCCCACTTTTTAGCCAAATCGGGATAATCTTTTTCTATTTCAGAAAAAGTTAAACCTTCCCATTCGCCGAAATTAATTTCCATTAGATCTGCAATTGTTATTACATCTTTGTTTTGATAATCAGCTATATCTTTAATTGTATGATAAGCTCTTTTCAATGTACTACTATAAATTGCATCAAAGTCTTCATCTTTTAAAAAATCATATAATTGTTCAGCTTGAAATTTACCCTTTTTATTAAGTTCAATATCCATTACTCCCTGATATCGTGAACTTTTGTTCCACTCGGTTTCTCCATGTCTAACCAAAACCATATTAGTTGGCATAATTACACCTTCTCATGTTAATGTTTTCTTATACTATTATAATTGATAAACTATACTATATCAATAATTATTAACAGTAGTTTACTAATTATTACACTGAAGAGCTTAAAAATTAATGTAATATAAAAAGCCCCTACTCTATTAAAAGCAGGAGCAAATTAATATATTTATAATATTTTGTTTTTACTAATCTTTCATAATTTCATTTACTTCCTCTGTTAAATCAGGGAATACAGCTTTAGTCATTAATGCTAAACCTTTAACCAATCTTGGTGAGGGTCTATTTAAAATATTTTGGTCAATTAAATATACTCTATCATTCTTTATAGCACTTATAGATTGATATTGTTCCCTGTTTTTTATCTTTTCCTTGGAAACTTCCATATCTGCACTATGAGGAGTTGAAATATATACTTCCGGATTTTCTATTAGTAGTTTTTCTAAATTATATTGCGGCCATTGTCCTTCAGCTAGACGTCCAATGTTAATACCTCCGGCCATACTTATTAAATCATCAATAAAGTTGTTTTTACCAGCAGTATATAGAGGATCATTCCAGATTTCATAAAATACCTTCCTCTTTTCATTATTCTTTAAATGATCTTCTACTAAATTAGTTATCTCTCCTATTTTTATATACATTTTTGTTACTATTTCTTCACCTTTTTCTTGATTACCTGTCAATTCTGCAACAGTTTTGATATTTTCAATTGCCTTATCTACGCTGTTAGCACTAAAACCTACTACCTTGACATTCAATTCCTTTAATCTTTCAATAGTTTCCATTTTATTTACTGAAGATGCTATTACAACATCGGGTTCCATTGTAATTATCTTTTCAATATTTGGTTCTGTGATAGAACCTATTATATCTACCTTTGTAGCTTCCTCCGGATAATCAGCAAACTTTGTAACTCCTACCACATTATCGCCGGCTCCTACTGCAAAAAGGACCTCGGTCATGTTAGGGGAAAGTGAAATGATACGAGTTGGTTTTTCTTCTAATTTTACTTCTTCACCCAAACTATCTGTTATCGTTACTGGAAATTCTTGTGCCATAACACCTGTACTAATTAATAATAAAGTAATAATTAAAATTAATGAAGTTAAGTTGATTTTGTTTTTAAATTTCATTTTTGGCCTCCTTGATATATTCTTGTTATTAATTATTTATTATTAAAAAGCTTTTTAATCTATTTAAAAGCTTCTTATTATCTTCTCTACTCTTAACAGCAATCCTTATATAATTATCATCTAAACCCCTATAATTACGACAGTTTCTTATTAATATTCCTTTTTTAGCTAATTTTTCATAAACGGCTGTAGAATTATAACCACTGTTTTTTAAATCAATAAATATATAGTTAGCATTGGGATAATATACTTCAATCTTTTCTATTTTTTTTAGTTCCTGATATAAAAACAGTTTCTCTTTATAAATAGCTTTTTTTGTTAACTTTATATATTCATCCTGATTTAATATTATTTCACCTGCTTTTTGAGCTAAGATATTTACATTCCAAGGATCTTTAAATCCATTCATCTTATCAATTATTCCCTGTTTTCCTATTCCAAAACCCAATCTTAAACCTGGAATTGCAAAAAATTTAGTTAAAGATCTCAAAATAAATATTTTGTCATATTTTTTTAATAAACTAATAGCAGAAATATTTCTATCCAAAAAATCCACAAAAGCCTCATCAATTATAGTGAAAATATTATGCTTTTCATTATGTTTCAAAATTTGTTTTACCTCTTCTTTTGAAATGAAATCACCTGTAGGATTATTGGGATTACATAAAAAGAATAAATCTATTTCATCAGTAAGATCGGCTTTTAATTCTTCAATATCTAGTTTAAACTTGTTTCCTCTTTTTAAATAATGATAATTAATCTGACTATATACAGTTCTTAGTGCTTTCTCGTATTCAGAAAATGTTGGAGCATATACTAAACTCTGTTTAGGCTTAAGAACCTTAACAAGAATATATATTAATTCTACCGCCCCATTACCAATAATATAATTATCTTTTTCAAATCCATATTTATTTGCTAGTTTTTTCTTTAATGTTTTTGAATCCACCTCTGGATATCTAGTAATTGATTCTAATTCGTTTTTCAACCTACTATAGACATCGGGGGGAGGCCCCACAAAATTTATATTTACACTAAAATCTATAATATTTTCCTTATGAATATTATATTTTTCTGCAATATTTTCTATATTCCCACCATGTTTTTGTTCCATATCAAATTACCTCTTCTTTAAATAATTTTGTAACCACCATTAATTATTCTTGTCTTGAATAAAGAATTTAAATTTGGAAAAAAATTTTGTATTTTCTTCTTTATTTCACCTGAGAACTTTTCATTATCAATCATAATTCCAATCACTGTTCCACTATGAGCAGTACTTACACCCAAAAAACCTTTTTGCGTTTCTAAAGTATTAATAAGTTCTCTCAATCCCGGTTTTTTGATTATGTTTTGATTTGCAAGACTGCTCATGGTTGCACCTTTACCAATTAGCTTTTTATCATTGGATTTTATTCCTTTTTTAACCAATCTATATGCTTTATTGACCATCTTTCCTTTATGACTATTTAATTTTTTTAAATCTTTTCTGGAATTAAATCTTAAAGTATCAACTTCACCTCCATAGTCAAAAACCAAAAGCGGAATTGGTTCTATCTTACCTAATTTTTCTTTTTGCTTTCCCGTCAGATGATCAAATTTTACAATACCATCCATAAAAGTAGCATCAGAAGGTTCAACCGCCAGAGCTATTTTGGTTACCAATTCAAGATCAACTTTTTTATTTAAAAGAAGTAGGGTTGCTATCATTCCTCCGGTGATATCTGCAGTAGAACTTCCCATTCCTTTTCCTTCTGGTAAATCAGCTTTGATTTCAACCTTTAGCCCCAAATCTTTTAAACCAAAATACGATAATAACTTTAATAACGCCTGTTTGGTCTTAGACTTATTCTCATTAATTAGAATCTCATTACTAAATTCTACTTTGCTCACATGAATAGTATTATAGACATCTATAGGACAACTAACTAAAAAATTATTTTCATTTAAGTAACCCTGCACTAATTCTCCACAACTTCCTGGTATTTTAACTATCTTTTTCATAATTTCTCCTTAATAAAATAAAATCATTAATAATAAAATGACTACTTCTAATATTTCATTTATTGCTCCATAATTATCTCCGGTCAAACCATCAATTTTTTTAGTTATATAATCTCCGATTAACCATATTATTAAAAAAGAAATTCCTAATATTAGAGCACCTTTCCAGAAAAATAATATTAGTGTCAATAAAAGTACCCAAAGTGTGGCTCCCAGTACATGTTTCTTTTTTAAATACAATTTATAGGCCTTTCCAAACCCTTCTTTTTTGGCATAAGGAAAAAGATAAACCGCCATAACCATTGCCCAGCGACTGATTGTTGGAACAATGATGAGGAAAATATTTTTCCGGACTATTGGTAATTCGCTCAATAATGTGAATTTAAAAAGCAAAAGTAAAACTACTGCTAATACACCATAAACTCCAATTGAACTATCACTCATAATTTTTAATATATCTTTTTTATTTTTTCCCCCGAATAAACCATCAAAACTATCCGCCAGCCCATCTAGGTGGATACCACCTGAGAGAAGGACAAAAAATATCAATAACAAACTATCACTGACTAGAGTAGGCAGAAATTGGGTGCCAATAAAATTAATCAAAACAAGTATCAAACCTATGATAGTTCCTATAAAAGGATAATATAACATAGAGTGTGCTATCTCTTTTTCACTATATTTTAACTGTTTTTTAACAGGTATTATGGTAATAAACTGTAAAGCAATTAGAAAAGAATTCATCACTTTCCTCCTTAGAGATCCAAGCTATCAAAAGTAGCCATTTCTTTTATGATCCTGACCGAAGATTCTACGATTCCCATACCTAAAATTGCTCCAGTACCTTCACCTAATCTCATATCTAAATCAAACATAGGTCTTATATCAAGAATTTCATATAACCGTCCGTGGCCCGGTTCTACTGATTTGTGGGATGGAATTAAAAAATTGACTACTTTAGGTTCAATTAGATATGCAACTAAGGCAGCAGCACCTGATATTAAACCATCGATAAGAACAGGCTTTCGATTAGCTGCTCCAGCTAACATCACTCCTGTCATACCTGCTATTTCAAGTCCTCCTACTTTATGTAAAATATCTAAACCATCATCTTTTTTAGGTTGATTTATTTCAAGGGCTTTTTGAATAACTTGCTTTTTATTTCTTAAACCTTTTTCATCAATACCTGTACCATAACCCACTACTTCCTCTAAACTCAAATCAGTAGCTGCAGCTACTATAGCACTACTAGGAGTTGTATTACCGATTCCCATCTCACCGGTA
>JAIPEX010000085.1 GCA_021736945.1 Halanaerobiales bacterium
AGGGAGATAGAGTTGTATATCCAAATCATGGTGCAGGTACAATTGTAGATGTAGAAGTTAAAGAGATATTAGGTGAAGAAAAAAAATATTATATTATGGAACTACCTATAGGTGAAATGAGAGTTATGATTCCTGTTCATAAAGTTGAAGAAATAGGTATTAGAGATGTAATTGATGAAGAAGAAGCGGAGAATGTTTTCCATCTTCTAAAAGGAGAAAAAAGTAAGATGTCTCAAAACTGGAATAGACGTTATAGAGCAAACATGGAAAAATTAAAAACAGGTGATATTTATGAGGTAGTTGAAGTAGTAAGAAATTTAACTATTAGAGATATGGAAAAAGGTTTATCTACTGGCGAAAAGAAAATGTTGAGTAATGCCCGAAAAATATTAATAAGTGAGTTAGTATTAGCAAAAGATATGTCTGAGGAAGCGGTTGTTGAAAAAATAGATAATATATTGGAAAACAACCCTAATATTAATCAGGATGAGGAATAAAATAGGTATCAATAACATATATAAATGTAGTATTAGCAAGAGGGGGTGATATTTGATGCTGAAAAAGATTGTTAAGTTTATCTTTGGTATAATTGGGGCTATCATAGGATATAATAGTGTAGTTATGTTAGGCATTTCAGAAGAAATAGAATTTACGACAGGTAATATAGAGGCTTTTTTAATCAGTAAACAGTTTATTGGAATTATTATAGGTGCTATTATAGGTTATTTTTTAATATCTTTTTTATTAGAGAAATTGCTTGATTTCATTTTGAATTTTGATTATAAATTAAAAGATGTTTCTTGGAAGAAAATAGTGATTTCTTTTTTAGGAATTATACTTGGTCTCATAGTTGGTTCTCTTATTAACTTGGCTTTTTCAATTTCTTCTATTCCTAAATTAGGTTTGCCTTTGCAAATTTTAATTAATGTTATATTTATTTACATAGGTCTGACCTTGGCTCTCTATAAATCTGATGATATTTTCAATCTTCTTTTTGAAAACAAGAGTTTTTTAAAAAACTCTACAAATTCTAACATCACCAAGAAAATTCTAGATACTAGTGTAATCATAGATGGCCGTATTTATGACATCTGTCAGACAGGATTTATAGAAGGAGAATTGATAATCCCTGAATTTGTATTAGAAGAATTACGTCATATTGCTGATTCATCAGATGGCTTAAAAAGAAATAGAGGTAGAAGAGGCTTAGATATTTTAAAGAAAATGCAGAAAGATAACAGAATTGAAGTAAACATTGTTGGTAAAAACTATGAAGAAATCCCTGAGGTTGATAGTAAATTAGTAAAAATGGCTAAAGAATATCAAGCAAAGATAGTTACAAATGATTTTAACCTCAATAAGGTTTCTGAATTACAAGGAGTTTTTGTTTTAAATATCAATGAGCTAGCTAATGCCGTAAAACCAGTAGTCCTACCCGGAGAAGAGATGGATGTCAAAGTTATTAAAGAAGGTAAAGAAGATAGACAGGGAATAGGATATCTAGATGATGGTACCATGATAGTAGTAGATAATGGAATAGATTATATGGATGAAGATATATCTGTGATGGTAACAAGTATTTTACAAACTGCCGCAGGAAGAATGATTTTTGCTAAACCTAAAGCTAGTAATTAATTTAAAATATAATTTAGTATCAAAAAGGAGTTTAAAGATGTATATTACCACAATTATTCCTGCTGCTGGTATGGGAAGCAGGATGAATATGAGAAAGAACAAATTATATATCAATTTATCTGGAAAACCAGTACTTTATCATACATTAAAAAAGTTTATTAATAATACTTTTATAGAAGAGGTGTTAGTAGTATTACAAGAGGGAGAAATTGATCACTTCCAAAATAGCATTTTCAATATATTAGGAACAAATAAAAACAAAATTAAAACTGTGGTTGGTGGTAAAAGTCGAAAACAGTCAGTATTTAATGGTTTAAAAGCTGCCTCAGATAAATCAGATTACATAATAATTCATGATGGAGCTAGACCTCTAATTACTGACGAAATTATTAATAACGTTATTGGAAGTCTAGAGGATGAGGAAGCAATAACCACAGGAGTTAAAGTTAAAGACACAATAAAAATAAAAGACCACAATAATTATGTAGTAAAAACTGTTAATAGAGATAACTTAGTTAGTATACAAACTCCGCAGGCTTTTAGTTATGAGTTAATTAAAGAAGCTCATCAAAACAAATTTTTTGATAAAAACATTACTGATGACGCTTATTTAATAGAATTGATGAATAAAAAGGTAAAAATAATAGAAGGTTCATATGAAAATATTAAGATAACAACTCAAATTGATCTTACTATTGCTGAAGAAATTTTAAAGAGTAGGAGAGAATAAAATGAGAGTAGGAATTGGTTTCGATGTGCATCCTTTTATTAATGAGGGGCCTTTATACCTGGGTGGAATTAAGGTCGATTATAAGTATGGTTTAAAGGGACATTCAGATGCTGATGTATTAATTCATTCACTAATTGATGCTATTTTAGGGGCAATGGGTAAAGGTGACATAGGAGAACTTTTCCCTGATACTGAGCAAAAATATAAAAATATTAGAAGTTCTAAATTACTTGACACTGTTGTAAACATCATGTTTAATAATAATTACAAGTTAGTCAATGCTGATTTAATTATTTTAGCTCAAGAACCTAAAATAAAAAAATATAAAAAACCAATTGAAACTAAACTTAGTAAACTTTTAAATATTAATGCTAACCAATTAAATATTAAGGCCACTACTACTGAAGGTCTTGGGTTTATTGGTAGAGTTGAAGGTATAGGTGCACAGGCAGTAGTATTATTAAAAGAAAACAAATAATTATTATTTAGTATTGAGGAAGGTGGAAAATTTATGTTAATTAAAGATATTATGACTAAAAATCCAATAACTATAGAGGCAAAATCTTCAGTTATGGAAGCAGAAAGAATATTATCCTTAAATAAAATAGGGAGACTTATAGTGGTTGACGATGATGATATTGTAGGTATTTTAACAGACGGAGATTTAATGAATAATGATAAACTAAATGAAAATATAGATAAATATATGTCGGAAGATATTATTACTATTAAAGAGTTAGATACTGTCCAAAAGGCTGCAAAAATATTATCCGACAACCAAATTGGTGGAATGCCAGTCTTAAATAATGATGATGAATTAGTTGGAATAATAACCGCTGATGATATAGTTTATGGATATATGAAAGATGAAGAAGAACTTGAGGTAGAAAAAAAGAATATAAACCCTGAAAGTTCTGCAATTTATCTTGCTATGACAAGAAGTAGAGAATACGAAGAATATTGGCTAGAAAAAATAAGTAGTTATGGGTATAAGGGTGCAATTACCCAGACAGGGGCTAATGCAGAGAAATTACCTGTCAAACTTAGAGAAAGTACGACTGTTGCAGCCATTGCACGTGGGGTAATCTCAGAAAATTCTCGTGAAAAATCAGCTGTTTCAAATGCTGTTAAAGATGCATATAGTCAACTTGCATTAATTAACCCAGGTTTGGGCGGCGGCTTTAAAATAGCAGTTGTTAGAGGCCCTGAATATGTATCTGTAGCCATTTTCGGTAAGTTCGGACATGCTTTAGTAGATGGCCCTGAACAACTTGCAATTGGTACTAGTGTTATCTAAAACTAAAAATTTTAAAACAAATGTAATAATTAATATGTTGAGGAGGAATACAAAGTGAGTGATATGCGACTTAGGTTCCCCCCTAGTCCTACAGGTAAAATTCATATTGGTAATATGAGAACAGCTCTTTTCAATTGGTTGTGGGCTAGAAAGAATGACGGGGAATTAGTTTTGAGAATTGAAGATACTGACCAGGAAAGATCAACAAAAGAATTTGAGGATATAATAATAAAAGAATTAGATTGGTTAGGACTTGATGTTGATGAAGGTGCTGGTGTTGGGGGAGAATATGGCCCTTATCGTCAGTCAGAACGATTGGATATCTATCAAGCTTATGCTGAAAAATTATTAGAAAAAGGTAAAGCATATAAATGTTACTGTAGTGAAGAAGAACTTGAAGAAATGCGAGAAGAAGCAAAAGAAAAAGGTGTAATGCCTAAATATAATGGTCACTGCCGTAATTTGAGCAAAGAAGAAGAGATGGAATATATTAAAGAAGGCCGAGATCCAGTTATTAGATTCAAATTACCAAAAGAAGAAAGAGATGTAGTTGTTAAAGATGATATTAGAGGAGACGTTACTTTTAGTTCTTCAGTTCTAGATGATTTTATAATCTTTAAATCTGATGGAATGCCTACCTATAATTTTGCTGTAGTAATAGATGATGCCTTAATGGAAATTACTGAAGTAATTAGAGGAGAAGATCATCTTTCTAATACTCCAAAGCAAATATTGATTTACGAAGCTTTAGATTTTGATATCCCCAGATTTGCTCATCTACCATTAATATTAGATAGTAATCGTGCTAAATTGAAAAAGAGAAGTGAAGATGATGATGTATATATAGGGGAATATAGAGAAAAAGGATATTTACCTGAAGCATTATTTAATTTTCTATCATTTTTAGGTTGGGCACCACCTGAAGATAATGAAATATTAAGTAAAGAAGAAATTATTGAAAACTTTGAGTTAACTGATATTAATAAAAGTGCTGCAGTTTTTGATGTGGAAAAATTAAATTGGGTAAATGGTAAGTATATACGAGAATCAGATTTGGATTATATAGTAGAATTATCCATACCATTTTTAAAAGATGCAGGATTTATTGATGATGAATTTGTAGAAGAAAATTATGAATGGCTCAAAAAAGTTATCGATGTTTCTCGAACTGGGGTTGACTATCTAGCACAACTACCAGAAGAGGCAGAGTTATTTTTCAAAGAACTTGAATTTGAAGATAAAGAAGCTGCAATTAAAGAATTTAATGAAGAAGGAGTAGAACTAGTTTTTGATTCTCTTAAAGAAAAATTAGAAGAATTAGACGAATTCACTCCCGAAAACATCAGTAATATATTTTCAGAATTAATTAATGAATTACCTGTAGGTGGAAGAACCGTTTATCATCCAACTAGATTAGCCCTAACAGGACTTGATTCTGGTCCGGAAATGAAAAATGTAATATATATTTTAGGTAAGAAAGAAACCTACCAAAGATTAGATAATGCTCTTGCAATGCGCAATGAAAATTAAGAATGTTATGCCTTCTCCCTGTTATCGGGAGAAGGTTTCACCAAGAAAGGAGTGTCCCAAAATTGTTGAAAGTTTATAACACTTTAACCCGCCAAAAAGAAGAATTTAATCCGGTAGAGGATAATAAGGTAAGAATGTATGTGTGTGGATTAACAGTGCAAAATTATTCTCATCTGGGGCATGTTCGTGGAGCAATAAATTATGATGTAATCAGGAAATACTTGCGATATAAGGGTTATGATGTAACTTATGTTTCCAACTTTACAGATATCAATGAAAAAATTATAGCTAGAGCAGAATTAGAAGATATGCAGCCTATGGCTTTGGCATATAAATATACTAAGGCCTTTTTAGAAGATTTAGAGAACCTCAATATTGAAAAAGCAGACCATTATTGCAAAGCAACTGAGAATATTGATGCTATTCAAGAAATGGTTCAGACTTTAATAGATAAAGGTTATGCATATGAAACTAATGGAAATGTATATTTTAGTGTTGAAAAGTTTGAAGATTATGGAAAGTTATCTGGCAGAGATTTAGAAGAAATGATTGCTGGAACCAGGAAAAAGGTGGAAAGTGATAAAAAGAACCCCCTGGATTTTGCTCTCTGGAAAAAAGTGGATGAATCCGAAGAAATCGCTTGGGATAGTCCTTGGGGTAGAGGTTGGCCAGGATGGCATATTGAATGTTCTGCTATGTCCCTTAAAGAACTGGGAAAAACTTTTGATATTCATGGTGGTGGAACAGATCTAATTTTCCCACATCATGAAAACGAGATAGCACAATCTGAAGCCTATAGTGGTGTTAAACCGTTTGTAAAATATTGGCTTCATAATGGGACAGTAAATATGAGTGGTGACAAAATGTCAAAGTCACTCGGTAATTTCTATACCACAAGAGAATTATTAGAAAAATATACAGCTGATCAATTAAGATATTTTGTTATAACAAAACATTATAGAAGTCCAATAGAATACAGTGATCAGGAAATTAAAAACACCAACAAAAGTTTAGACAAGTTAATTAATACCAAAAAATCTTTAGAAAATGTTTTAAAAGGCAAATATGAGTTCAAAGATATCGAAACTGATGTTGATATATTGGAAATAGTAAAGAAAAAGAAAGAAGAATTTTTAGGTGCAATGGATGATGATTTTAATACTGCTTTAGCAACAGGAGTATTACATGATATTGTTACAGAGATAAATAAGGTTATAAATGTTTCTGATTTTGTTCTTACCCAACAGTTGTATAATGATTTAAAAAAGGTTTACAATATATATATGGAGTTAATAGATATTTTAGGCTTAACATTAAAAGATGAAAAAGAAGAAATTAAGTCAGATAAATTTAATGAACTAGTAAATTATATTTTAGAACTTAGAGAAGAAGCTAGAGAAAATGAAAACTGGGAATTTGCAGATAAATTAAGAGATGATTTACAAGAAATAGGTATAAAAATCAAAGACACTCCACACGGTACAGAATGGGAAACTCACTAAAAAAGGGGGACCAAAATGGAAGTAAAACCTAAAGCGGAATTAATTGATTATACAGACAATCCGGAAAGAAATGTAGCTACTGCTGCTCGATTATGTTATTCGAAAAAAGGAGCAGCACAACTAAATAAAGAGATGTCCAGAGAAAAAGTGGAAGATTTAGTTCGAAAAGTTGTAGGGATGGGACACACTTCAACTTTAGAACACACATACTTTTTCTTCCATGTACAGTGTAGTAGAGTTACTTCACATCAAATTGTAAGACAGAGAATAGGAACCTCATATAGTCAAAGGTCTCAAAGATATGTAACTGAAGATAATTTTGATTATATCGTCCCCCCTAAAATTAAAAAGAATGAAAAGGCGTATAACATGTTTAAAGAAAAAATGGGTGAATTAGAAGACACATATCTTCAGTTAATTGAGATGGGTATACCTAAAGAAGATGCTAGATTTATTCTTCCCACAATCAAAACTAATATTGTAATATCCTATAATGCTCGTTCGTTAATGCATTTCATAAAATTGAGATCCTGCAATAGAGCACAATGGGAGATTAGAAGTTTGGCTCGCCAGATGTTAAATGAAGTCAAAGAGGTTGCTCCAGTAATTTTTGAAAATGCTGGACCTCCTTGTGAAACTGACCAAGAATGTCCGGAAGGCGATCTATCATGTGGGAAAATAGATAAAATTAAGGAGAAACAACAATAAATGAGACACGTAGAAGGAAGAAATCCAGTTATAGAATTATTAAAAAAAGGAAAAGATATTGAAGAATTATATTTGCAAAAAGGACTCAGAGGAGATAAAATAAAACAAATTATTAATCTTGCTGAAAAACAAGGACTCGAAATTGTTTTTTTATCAAAATATAAATTAGATCAAAAAGCAGTCACGGATTATCATCAAGGGGTTATTGCTTTAGCTTCTGATATCCAAACCTATGGTTTAAAAAATACTATCAATTATTTATCTAATCTTGAAAAAGATCCTCTAGTATTAATTCTAGATCATATCCAAGATCCTCATAATTTTGGAGCAATAATAAGGACTGCTCATGCAGCAGGCGTAGATGCAATAGTTTACCCAAAAGATAGAGCATGTGGTATTACAACCACAGTTGATAAAGTATCTGCTGGTGCGATAGAGCATATGAGGTTGGTGGAAGTTGTAAATATAAATAGAACTATTGAAGTATTAAAAGATAATTATTATTGGATAGCTGGGGCTGATATTTCAGCTGAAAATAAATATTATGAACAAGATTTTAAAGGTAAATTTGCTTTAGTAGTGGGGCATGAAGGCAGTGGCTTAAATAGGTTAACTAAAGAGAAATGTGATTTTTTAGTAAAAATCCCTATGGAAAACAAATTTAGTTCTTTAAATGTTTCAGTAGCAACAGGTATAATTTTATTTGAGATCAATCGTCAAAGGAATATCATATAATACTTGACTAAAAAAGTTTTAAACAGTATAATATTAATGAATTACATAAGGGGGGATTCTGGTTGGACTCAAATGCCCAAGAAGTAGATTATCAGGATTATAGCCAGTTAAGTGATGATGAATTGATCAAGATTATTCATGAGGGAGATTCTAGAGCTGAGGAAGTTTTAATTAAAAGGTACAAAAATTTTGTACTGGCTAAATCAAGATCTTATTTTCTTGTCGGCGCCGGCAGAGAAGACATTGTTCAAGAAGGCATGATCGGCTTATACAAAGCTGTAAGAGATTACAAAATTGATCGTTTAGCTTCTTTTAGGGCTTTTGCAGAATTGTGTATTACCAGACAAATAATAACAGCTATTAAAGCTGCAACAAGACAAAAACATCAACCATTAAATTCGTATGTTTCTCTTAATAAACCAATATATGATGAAGAATCAGATCGAACATTACTTGATATATTAAAAGGAACAAAACTTAACAACCCTGAAGAGTTATTTGTAAGTAAAGAAACATATGATCTTATTGAAAATCAAATTAGTGAGATGTTAAGTACTTTAGAGTTTAATGTTTTACAGGAATATCTGAATGGTAAGTCCTATCAAGATATTGCTGATACTTTGGATAAACATGTAAAATCTGTAGACAATGCTCTACAGAGAGTAAAGAGAAAAATGGAAGATTTTCTTGAAAAACATGACATTTAAATTTAATAAATCATATATAAATAAAAATTATTTACGCGGTGTTACAATATTAACAAAGGAGAGATGAATATAATGGCTAAGGAAAAATTTGAAAGAACAAAACCACATCTAAATATTGGTACGATAGGACACGTTGACCATGGTAAGACAACATTAACTGCAGCGATCACATCTGTACTGCACAATTATGGAGGAGCAG
>JAIPEX010000086.1 GCA_021736945.1 Halanaerobiales bacterium
CACAAAATACATCACAAAACTCAGCTAACTCTTTGCTTTTAACCTCTGGTAGAACATTTTCAATAATATGATAGATATACTCTAATGGATTATTTTTATATCTTTTTAAAACTGCATGAGCTCCTAAAAATGTAGATACTATATCTATATCTTTCCTTTTATCAAGTTCCTTCATTACCTTAAGTTGTTTTATCTCTGTAACTTTATCAAGACCATAACCACTTTTTCCTTCTAAAGTAGTAACTCCGTTCGATAAGAATTTATCTAATCTATGGTTTGCAGTTTTAACTAAAGAATTAAAACTTGCCTCTCTCGTCGATTTTACAGTATTTAAAATACCGCCACCTTTTTTTAATATTTCAAGATATGAAACTCCTTTTAACCTCATCTTAAATTCATCTGATCTGTCACCACCAAATACAAAATGGGTATGAGGGTCGATAAAACCAGGTAATACTGCTTTGTTTTTTGCACTAACTACTCTGTCATATTTAGACAGATCTTGAATGTTTTTCATCTTACCATAATCATAAATCTTTCCCTGATCTATAATTAAATAAGCCTTTTTAATAGTATTTAGTTCATCCATCTCTTTATCTGTTTTTGGTGCTTTTCCATCAACAGTTACTAATTGATTTATATCAATAATAATATTCATTAAATATCCTCCAGTAACCTGTTTTCCATTACTTGTTCTTTTTGAAACCCTTCTAAGCCTAAATAGTATTCAGCTACATCAAAAAGTGCTGTTGCTGGTAAAAGACCTATTAATTCACTTCCTAATATATTTATTCCATATCTTTTAGCCTCAAACTTTACCATTTCAAATGATTGATATAATGATGTTTTAGTATAGTCTGTCATATTCATTGAGACCTGTACAATATTTCTTTCTTTTAGATTAATACCAATTGCCTTTACATATCTTAAACCCCCATTAGAATGTCTAATCTTCTTTGCAATCTTATTAGCTATCTTTAAGTTATCTGTATCTAAGTTAATATTAAAAGCGACAAGGGGCATCCTGGCTCCAATTACTGTTGCTCCTGCTGTTGGATGTAATTTTTGTGGGCCAAAATCAGGTTTCCATTCCTCTTTTTTTATTTTTTTAAAAAAACCTTCATATTCTCCCTTTCTTATATTAGCAAGATTTTTCCTCTGCTCAAAGTTAGCAGCTTCTTCATAAAGATATATTGGTAAATTATATAGCTTTGCACAATTTTTTGCTACTTCTTTTGCTAATATAACTGCATCTTCCATTTTTGCATTTCTGACAGGAGTAAAAGGGATAACATCTACAGCTCCCATTCTTGGATGTTCTCCTTTATGCTCATTCATATCAATAAGATCAATACCAATCTCAACTGATTTTAAAACTGATTTTTTTAATGCTTGAGCATTTCCTAATAATGTAACTACTAGTCTATTATGATCCTTATCAGCAGAATAATCTAACAGCTTTACTCCTTTAGTTATTTTAAATGGTCTAACTATCTTTTCAATCTTATTTTGATCTCTTCCCTCACTATAGTTTGGTATACATTCAAACAATTCTGTCATTTTAACTCTCCTTTTTAATTTATAAATATTTATAGTTGCAACTTATAAAATATCACCAATTTTAATTGTTAATTAGTAGACTCTTTAACTCCTTTTTTTACATTAACTGTCGATAACATAATCATCCCAAAGATAAAAAATAAAGCCACTGCTAATATCCCATATCTTGAAGAACCAGTCAACTGTCCTACCAAAGCAAAAACAAAAGGTCCTGTGATTGCAGCAAACTTACTTGATATTCCATAAAAACCGAAGAATTCAGCACTTTTTTCATTAGGAATTAATGTACCATATAATGATCTACTTAGTGCCTGAGCTCCTCCCTGAACAGTACCTACTAAACCAGCTAATATCCAAAAATCTAGGGCTGAATCTAATCTATAACCCATAACTGTTATTATTAAATATACAGCTAATGATATGTAGATACCTTTTTTAGCTCCAATTTTTTCACCCAATTTACCAAATATTAAGGTAAAAGGTATACCAATAACTTGTGTTAATAGTAATGCACCGATTAAATCATTCTGCCCAATCCCTATTTCTCTTCCATATATTGTTGCCATCCTTATAATAGTACCAATACCATCATTATAAATCCAAAAAGCTATTAGAAATTTCCAGAGCTCTTTATACTTTCTAACATTTCTAAAAGTATTTAAAACTCTACTTAGACCTTGTTTTATATAAGGAACAAAAGTAAACTTGCCTAATCCTATTCTTGATTCAGGTAAGTTAATTAAAGCAGGTATAGAAAACACAAACCACCAGATAGCTACTGTTAAAAAGGACAATCTAGTAGCAATTAAAGTATCCGATATCCCAAATAAAGAAGGTTTCATTATCATTAATAGATTAATTAAAAGAAGTAAACCTCCCCCCAAATAACCGGCTGAATAACCCATTGAAGATACATAATCAATCTTGTCTTTCTTTGTGATGATAGGTAAAAAAGAATCATAGAATATATTTCCACCTGAAAAACCAATATTAGCAATAATAAAAAATAATGAGGCTAATAAATACATCCCTTCAGTAATGAAAAATAATAGACCTGTTCCAGTAATACCAATATATATAAAAAGTTTTAAAAATATTTTTTTAGATTTAGAATAGTCTGCGACTGCTCCTAAAATTGGGGTTATTAATGCAATTATTAACATTGCAATAGCTTGTGTATATCCCCAATATGAGGTAGCAAGATTATCAGGTAAATTTGCTGCTGCTACATCATTATAATAAATTGGTAAGACAGCCGCTAATATTGTTGTAGCAAAAGCAGAGTTAGCCCAATCATATATTACCCAGGAATATATTGTTTTTTTATCTTTTTTCTCCAACTATTATCACCTACCTTTATAAAGTTATAATTCTGGAAGTTCTTTTATATCCCTTCTTACTTTTCTTGATATATTATCTAATTATAGATATAATTTAACTACAAATTTATAATAGGAGTGTAAAAAATGAATATAGGTTTAGTAACTGACAGTACTTGTGATTTAAAAAAAGATCTAATAAATAAGATCGATGTTACAGTTATCCCACTTACTGTACATTTTGGTGCTGAAAAATATATCGATGGTGTCGATATTAATTCTTCAACATTTTTTAAAAATATCAGTGAAAAAGAAATAATTCCAAAAACCTCTAAGCCATCTACTCATACTTTCTTAAAAAAATACAAATCCATGCTTGATAATAACTATGATAAAATTATATCAATACATGTATCCAAAGGATTAAGTGGGACTTATGAGTCAGCAGTATTAGCAGCAGATAAACTTAGACAAGATAAAGTATCTGTAATTGACTCCTCTTCCATATCATTAGGCCTAGGATTTCAAGTAATGTTAGCTGCTCAGTTGATTAAAAGAAATATGAAATTTGAAGACATTGTCAAACATATCCAAAATGCTAAAAAAAATGTTAGTTGTATTTTTACTGTTAAAGATCTAAGATATATGAAAAAAGGTGGAAGGATAGGTAAAGCACAGGCATTTTTAGGAAATATATTTAATATTAGCCCCATAATAGAAATAAGTCCTAAAACAGGAAAAGTAAATCCACTAGATAAGGTTCGTGGTAGTAACAAAACATTAAAAAGAATGAGTAAACTAATTATTGAAAAAATAAACAGTAATGATAAGGCTTGGATCGGAGTTACCCATGGAAACAGGGATGAATCTGCATCTAAATTAATAGAGATTACAAAAAGAAATCTGCCTGGTAAAATAGATATGAAGTTTTATAAAAATCGAATTAGTCCAACTTTAGGATGTCATGTTGGCCCATCAGTATATGCTTTTTCAACTTTTACTGATGAATTGATTAATAACTAATCTTTCAAGATAACTTTACTATCCATTCTTTAATAATTCTTTTATGTTCATTTAATTTTAAATTAAATATAGGTATATTTTTCTTACTTGCAATAGAGATAGCCTGTCCTGTACCACCAGTAAATTCAGTACGATCTCGGTCTGTTATACATCCGTCTTTTGTCCAACATACCATAAATTTAGAAGGTGTGTTTAAATCTATCCCTAATACTTGATAGGTATCTCGTACTATCAATTTCTTAGATTCTTCTTTAAGATTTAAAAAGTTTGGATGGTGTTTTTTTGATATTAAAACAGCCTCTTGATAATTAGTTAAATCTAAGGTGTTAATATAACCTTCACCTTCTCTATTATTAAATTTTCCCCAAGGCAAAAATATTTCAAAAAAAGATTTAGATTTTTTTGCACCCACTTCAAATGCTGTATCTGCTCCTTTAGATCCTCCCGATCTTAATATATAACCATTTTCACCCAACAAATAAGCTAACTTTTCAATAATATCTTTTATCGGTTTTGGAGTATCGTGGCTGCCTATACCTGTATAGAAGATCTTGTTATTTTCTGATGACATTTTAAAAACCCCTTTACAAATTAATAAAAATATGTTAAAAAAGTAGGAGTGGTTAAATTTTTATTAGGAGGAAAAAGACAATGAGTAAAAAATTAATCTGTCCATACTGTGGAACTGCCAACTGGACATCTTCTATATACTGTAAGAGTTGTAGTGCTAATTTATTTAAAAACAAAAGTAATAAATACTTTTTAACTATTTAATTTTTCATATATTTGTTTAAGTACTTTAGAAGCTTTTCCGTTTAAAAATATATCTGTTATTTGGCTTGTAAAGTTGGAACTCTTAATGTTAATTTCAATTATTGTTGCCCCTTTTTTATGGGCCATAAATGGTATTAAAGAGGCAGGCTGTACTTCACCTGTAGTTCCAATTACAATAAATAGGTCTGACTTTTCAGTTTCTTTTACTGAACTACTATAGGCTTTTTGAGGTATCCCCTCTCCAAAGAAGATATAGTTTGGCTTTAATAGATCTCCACATTGATTACAGATCGGTGGTAGTGATTTTAAAAGTTCTTTTTTGTATTCTATTATCTTGCCACATTTCATGCATTTAAGTTCTTTATAAGTACCGTGAAATTCATAAACATTTTTACTACCAGCCTTTTGGTGTAAATTATCAATATTTTGAGTTATAACAGCCTTTATCAATCCTTGTTTTTCCATTCCAGCAATAACTTTATGTGCATTATTAGGTTTACGATTCTCTAATAAATCATAAAATATTTTTTTATTTAACCTCCAGGATTTCTTCGGATTGTTGATAAAATATTCGATATTTAAAAAATAAGGATCATATTTTTGCCAAAGACCATTTTCACCCCTAAAAGGTGGTATCCCACTCTCAACTGATATTCCTGCTCCAGTAAAAACTGTGATATGAGCTGCTCTTTTAATGCTTTTTACTGCTTGGTTTAATTTTTTCAAAGAAACCACCTCTATAAATAATAAAAAGTTAACATAATAAGATAAAAAGGAGACATAAAAGTCTCCTTCAAAAATAATTATAATATAGTTTTTTCCCACATACATAATATAATGATAAAACTTTTTATATATTTTAATCATTATAAAATATAATCTCTCTGTATAACAGTATAAGAAATGTAACTTAAATAAATCAACTTATAACTGATACAGACTACAATATTTTTTTGATTTTTAATTAAAGTTAAGGATTAATTCCAAAGTATGAATCGGGATTAGTAACTATTAAACTAATCAAATTTATATATATTATATTTTTTGTATGTGGAAGAAAACTATAAAGAACACAATTTAATAATAAATAAAGTCTTAAATCTTATTTGCAATCCCCATTCATCTTTTACTTATTTGCCTTCAACAACTTCTTTAAATGTTTTACCTACTCTAAAAACTGGAACTTTTCTAGCAGGAATAGTAATCTCTTCACCAGTTTGAGGGTTTCTCCCTTTTCTTGAACTTCTGTCTCTTACCTCAAAAGAACCGAAACCAATAATTTGAACCTTGTCTCTTTTTTCTTCTGGTTTTTTAGCTTCTTTTTTGAGATAGTTCATGATTTTGTCAATAGCAGTGTTTACAGCTTTACCAGAATCTTTTTTCGTTAAACCAGTTTCTTCAGCAACCTTGTCAATTAAATCAGTTTTTGTCATCAATATTCAACCCCTTAATTATAGTTTTATTCTTATTATATTTAATTTATACAAAAGTTATAAATTTCCTTCTTTTTTATTACTTTTATTCCTGTTTTCACAGCGATTTTATACAATTTTATCACTTTTATTGAATAAATTTTTAATTATTTTTTAAATTATTATAAAATAGTTATCAGTTTAGTATCAATCTGTATTATTAATATTATGATAAATATCTTCAGTTTTTGACCCTTTTAAAATTTATCTTGGAAACCAAGGAAAGAACTTATTTGTCTTTTTTGCATATTCTTGAAATTCTTGATCATCAGCATATCTTTTTTCTAAAAGAGGTACACCTGAAACATAAAGTAACAGAATAGTTATAGTTATTGGGCTTATTATAAAGATCCAACTACTTGGAATAGAAAGCCCTATAATATAGATACCCCACCACATTGTGGCTTCACCAAAATAATTAGGATGTCTAGTATACTTCCACAGTCCTTTTTTCATAATATGACCATCTTTTTTTGAATCTGGTTTATTAATGTAATCTTTTAACTGTTTATCTCCTAAAGCCTCAAATGTAAATCCAATTAGCCAAATAATTATTCCGATAATATCAAATAATTTAATACTATAAAAAGGACTAGAGTTTATATTTACTACCGATGAAACTATTAAAAAAAGTAATAAACCCTGTAGTATAAATATCTGAAAAAAAGATCTTATATAAAAATGGTCCCAGTCTTTTCTCCATTTAGCATATCTATAGTCTTCTGGTTTACCTTTATTTCTTTTAAATATGTGATAAGCAAGTCGCAGACCCCAAATAGAAACAAATATAGTAACTAATAAGGATCTGAAATGGAGATTTCCAGTTATAATTAAAACATAATAAGAAACTAATACAAACCCTAATCCCCAGCCAATATCAACAACAGAATTATTTTTTTTGAATATAGCAATAATAAAAAAGACTATAAAATAAACCAATATAAATATTAATGCTTGAAAAAATATTGATCCCATAACTTTACCTACCTTTCTTCAGTCAATACTGAAATAGCAACACTACCTTTCCCTGCACTTAATGCAATTACAGGTGATATGCTTTCAATATAATCAGGCTCCTTTCCAATCAACTTAGTAAAAATCTTTTTATAATTCTTTGCCCTATCTAAACCAGCTCCATGGACTATTGAATATCTCTTTATACCTGAATTTTTTAAATGCTTTTTTACAATTTCTTTTATCTTTTTATTATTAGAACTCTTACTGAATGCTTTTGCAAAAGCAATACCATTCCCTTTATGATCTAGAGATATTATTGGTTTAAGATTAAATAACTTTGCTAACTTACCTTTTAATGGACTAACTCTCCCACCTCTTACCATATATTCGAAGTTATCAACACTTACATAAATATATATATTCTCTTTTATTTTTTCTAAATAGTTAATAATTTGATTGTGTTTTTCTCCATTTTTTATCTTCTCAGCTGCTTCGAGCACTAATAAACCCTGTGCACCTGAATCTAATTTAGAATCTATAATAGATATTTTTGTAGAGTTATCTATTTTTTCAGCTGCTTTTTTAATAGTGTCATAAGTTCCACTCAAATTACTGGAAACTGTTATTATTATTAGTGAATCATAATGATCAGCTAAAAATGATAATTTGTCTTCAACATATTTTAAGCTTGGTTGTGATGAAGTAGGATATTCTTTTGCTTTATCTGTTAATTCAAAAAATCTGTCAGAATTTATTGTAATTTTATCTAAATACTTTGTTCCATCAATAATTAAATTTATTGGTACAACATGAATCTGGTTATCATCTATATACTCTTGCGGTAAATCAGCAATTGAATCAGTTATTAATCCTATATTTGCAAGTTTATTATACTTTACATTATACTGAATTAACATATCATCTACTTTTTGATCAATTATATTACAGTATTTATTTAAAATATTAAAAAACTGGTCTGGTTGATTTGTGTGAATATGAATTCTCATTTTTTCATTATCACCAGCAATTATTAATGAATCTCCTATTAAGCAAAGTTTTGCCCTTAGTTTATCTTTATTCAAAATAAGCTTTTCAATATATGCTTCAGTACAGTATCTTAAATTAATTTCTTCATCTTGAGTAATCTCAGATTCTTGTTCACTTAATACAGTATTATAACTTTTTACATTCTTTATCTCACCAGTTTTTATAAAATTTAAAATACCATTTAAAAAAAATATAAATCCTAATGCTCCTGAATCAACAACATTAGCTTGTTTCAAAACTTCAAGGGTTTCTTTTGTGCTTGCTAAAGACCTTTGAGCTGTTTTTAAAGACTCGGACATCAGTACTTCAAAATCATCAGTTCTTCTTTTAACATCTCCTAATGCCTTAGACCAATCATTCATTACTGTAAGTATAGTTCCTTCAACTGGCTCATTAATCGCCTTATAGGTATAATCAACAGCATTATTTATTATCTCAACAAAACTACTTACATTAATTCTATTTTCTGATTTCACACTTACCTTTAGACCATTAATAAATTGAGCAAATATAATACCGGAATTGCCGATAGCTCCCTGAAGAGCAGCATTACTCATTAAACTTAAAGTTTTTGTAATAGATTTATCGGCTCTAACATTTTCTACAACCATATTTAAAGTTCTAGATAAGTTAGTACCTGTATCACCATCAGGTACTGGAAATAAGTTAATTTTGTTTAACTCTTTTTTGTTTTCAATTACTTCTTTTGCCCCAGAGACAAAGGCATA
>JAIPEX010000014.1 GCA_021736945.1 Halanaerobiales bacterium
AAATGTAAGATGATGGTTAAATGTTTAGAGAGGAGACATGCTGGATGGCAGGTTTTTTTATTACTTTTGAAGGTATCGAAGGTTCAGGTAAATCTACCCAAATTAAATTATTAACAGAAAAATTGAAAACATTAGATTATGAAGTTATTTTTACAAAGGAACCAGGAGGTACTGAAATAGGAGAAAAGATCAGAAAAATCCTGTTGGATCCTATTCATCATCAAATGGATGATAGAGCAGAGATACTACTCTATGCTGCTGATAGAGCACAACATGTGGTAGAAACTATAATTCCAGCAGTAGAAAATGATAAAGTAGTTATTTCAGATAGATATATAGATTCAAATATAGCATATCAGGGTCATGGTCGTGGACTTGATCTTGAGATGGTAAAAAAAATTAATAAATGGGTTATTAGAGATTACTGGCCAGATTTGACTTTTTTACTAGATTTAGATGTTAAAGAAGGCTTAAAAAGAGCCAGAGACTTAACTCCTGATAAAACTGGGGACCGACTAGAAAGAGAAGTAGTTGATTTCCATGAAAATGTTAGACAAGCTTATTTAGAGATGGCAGAGAAATATGAGAGGTTTAAAATTATAGATGCCAGTAGAGATTCTGATATTGTTCATCAAGATATATTAAGGGCAATTAAGGAGGAGTTATTATGAGTGGAGATGAAAGCAAAACTGTAAAAATGGTTATCGCGGTGGTACACGATCATGATGCTCATAATTTAATGGAAGATTTAAGTAATTCTGAATTTAAAGCTACTAAAATGGCTACTACCGGCGGGTTTTTAAGAGAAGGAAATACCACCTTTATGATTGGGACAGATGAAGAACATCTTGACGAAGTTCTTGAGATTATAAAGGATAATTGTGAAGCCCGCAAGAAAACAATTGCCCCTATGTCTCCAGTGGCAAATTCTATGGAAAGCTATTATTCATTTCCCATGGATGTAAAAATTGGTGGAGCTACGGTCTTTATTATGGATGTCGAACAATTTATTAAAATGTAAGTTAAGTTAGGAGTAATTGATGAGTTTTAAAAATATACCTGGACAATCCAAAACAAAAAGAATATTAAAAGATACGATTAAAAAAGATCGTATCAGTCATGCGTATTTATTTACCGGGAATAAAGGTTTGGGCAAATCGGAGATGGCTCGCGAATTTGCCCAAGCTATTTTTTGTAATAAAAACATTGCTGATGGCTGTGGGGAATGTATTAGTTGTAAAAAGTTCGAACATGATAACCACCCTGACTTTCATGTAATTGATGTTAAAGAAGACCACTCGAGTATATTGATTGATCAGATCAGAGAACTCCAAAAAGAAATAAGTTATAAACCATATGAAGCCGATTATAAGATATATATCATCGATAACGCAGTAAGAATGACAGAACAGGCACAAAATAGTTTATTGAAGACTTTAGAAGAACCGCCCGAATATGCTATTATTATATTAACAAATGAAAATAAAAATGAACTAATATCAACAATTGTTTCCCGTTGTCAGGAAGTGAAGTTATATAACCAACCCGAAGAAATCATAAAAAATTATTTAAGAGATAATAAAAGTTTTAATAAAGAAAAAGCAGCGTTATATGCTAATTTAGCAAGGGGCAAATATAAAAAAGCTGTCAACCTTGCTTTGAAGGAAGATTTCATAGATAAACGGGATGAATTAATTAAATTCATTGTAAATATTGATAAGAAAGATAATTTTGAGATTTTCGAACTATCAGAGAAATTGAAAAATATAAGTGACTCCGGTTTTCCTTTATTCGAATTATTATTAAGCTTATTTCGTGATATTTTGATTTTAAAGCAAGATGAAAATGATAAGATAATCAATTTTGATTATAAAGAATTAATTGCTGAAGCAGTTAATAAATTTAATATAGACGACATATTTGAATTAACAAATCTGATAAATCAATACAAAGGATATTATTATGGAAATATTAAAAAGGAACTATTATTTCCATCCTTGTTTTTCAAAATAAGGTCTAAAAAGAAGAAATAATTATATATTTAAATGTTGAAAGTTAATTTTTAAATTAATAATCAAAGAGATTAGTTAATAATCTCTAATTATATAAAATGGGGAGTTAAAAAAATGGAAGAAGTAATTGGTGTAAGCTTTAAGAGAGCGGGGAAAATATATTATTTTGACCCCGATGATATAGAAGTCGAAAATGGTGATCAAGTGATTGTAGAAACCTCCCGTGGAGTAGAGATGGGAGAAGTAGTTATTGAAAAGAAAAAAGTTGAAGAAGAAGAGATTGTATCACCTTTAAAAAAAGTAATAAGAAAAGCAACTTTAAAAGATATAGATCAAGATGAGAAGAACAAAGAGTTGGAAGATGAAGCATATGATATTGCTTTGGAAAAAATTAAAGAACACGGTTTACCGATGAAATTAATAGATGTAGAATATACTTTTGATCATAATAAAGTAATATTTTACTTTACAGCAGATGGAAGAGTTGATTTTAGAGAATTAGTTAAAGATTTAGCTCGAGTTTTTAAAACTAGAATTGAGTTACGCCAAATAGGAGTTAGAGATGAAGCTAAAATGGTAGGAGGCTTAGGTCCTTGTGGTAGAAGGACTTGCTGTGATACTTGGTTAAGAGATTTTGACCCTGTATCTATTCAGTTAGCTAAGGACCAAGAGTTAGCCTTAAATCCAGCTAAGATTTCTGGATTATGCGGTAGATTAATGTGTTGTTTAAAATATGAAAGCGAATACTATGAAGAAATAAAAAAAGAAATGCCTAATCAAGGTGAAAAAATAACATTAACTAATGGTAGCAAGGCTGAAGTTGTCGATCGGAATTTAATCAAACAGGTTGTTAAACTCAAAAATAAAGATGGCGACATAATAAAGTTTAGTCTGGAAGAAATAAAAAAGATAAAAGAAAAAAATTAGGAGCGATGGCTTATGGACGAGGAAATTTTAGAAGAACTAGCTTTGTTCCAGGAGAAAATAGAAGAAATATCAATGAAATTTAAAAATCTAAAAGATATAACTTATAAACTTTATAAAGAAAACGAAGAATTAAAAAATGAAAATGATGAATTAAAATCGATAATTTTCAAAGAAGATGAAGATAAAATACCGGAAAGCAAGAATAATTTAGCTCGACTTCACAATGAAGGATTTCATATTTGTCATCTTAGTTTTGGTGAAAAAAGAAAAGGTGAATGTCTTTTCTGCTTAAGATTAATTGAAGAAAACAGAAAATAGAAGGGAACTTGCCGTGGAAGAAAAACATTTTCTTATTCCAGACAAATTAGAAATAATACAAAATGATGACTACTTTAAATTTGGTACAGATTCAGTTTTGTTAGCAAATTACGTTAAAGTAAAGAACAATGATAAAATCATTGATTTAGGCAGTGGTAGCGGGGTAATTCCACTGCTTTTAGCTTATAAAAATAACCCCAAAAAAGTGTATGGTTTGGAATTACAAAAACCTTTAGTAAAAATGTCTAAAAGATCTGTAGCCCTCAATAATTTGGAAGGAAAAATTGAAATTATTAAAGGTGATATAAAAAATGCAATGGAGATTTTTGAGGATAATGAATTTGATACAGTAGTAACTAATCCTCCTTATCGCCCAGTTAACAACGGGAAAGTAACCCAAAATAAATATAAAGCAATTGCGAGACATGAAATTGAAATTGACATAGAAAATATAATTAAAAATACTGTTCGTTTATTAAAAGCTGGCGGCAGCTTTTATTTGGTTCATCTTATTAAGCGATTACCTCAGATTATATTTTCTTTAAAGGAAAATAAAATTGAACCAAAAGAAATGAGATTGATACAGGCCAGAAAAAATAAAGCTCCGGATCGTTTTCTTTTAAAAGCTACATTAGATGGTAATCCTGGATTTGAAGTTGAAAATAACATTGTCGAGTTTAAAGAGAAAACTAATGAATATACTGATGAAATTAAAAAAATATATGGAGTAGATTAAAATGGATGAAAAAGGAAAATTATATATATGTGGAACTCCGATAGGTAATTTAGATGACATAACCTTTAGGGCAGTAAGAATATTAGGAAATGTAGATTTAATTGCAGCAGAAGACACCCGCAGAACTGAGCAATTATTAAATCATTTCAAAATAGATAGTAAGTTAACAAGTTATCATGAACACAATGAACGTGAAAAAGCAAAAAGTTTGATATCCACTTTAAATAATGGTTATGATGTGGCTTTAGTTTCAGATGCCGGAATGCCGGGCATTTCTGACCCGGGATTAATTTTAGTGGAAAAAGCTAAAGAAAACAACATAGAGATTATACCGATTCCAGGACCAACTGCTTTGGTTTCTGCCCTAGTAGTATCCGGGATTCCTACTGACCGTTTTACTTTTTATGGATTTATTCCTCGCAAGGGTAAAGATAGAGAAGAATTTATTGATCAAATAATAAAATCAGAAGAGACTATAATTTTTTATGAATCTCCTTATAGAATCAAAAAAATCTATGAGGATTTAACAGAAAAAATTCCGCAGAGAGACTCTGCTTTGATTAGGGAAATTTCGAAAGTACATGAAGAAAAAATTTATGGCACAGTTTCAGAAGTATACAACAAAATAAAAGATAGAGAAATTAAGGGTGAAATTGTAGTAGTTATTGAAGGTAGAGAAAAACAAAAACCAGATAAAGAGAGTTGGTCAGATCTAAGTATCCTAGAACATGTTCGCTTATTTATGGATAATGGATATACTAAAAAGGAAGCTATTAAGAAAGTCGCTGAAGTTAGGGAAATTCGGAAGAAAGATGTTTATAAGGAAGCAATTCAAATTAATGTAAATAGATAAAGAAGAAAGGATGATACATATGGGAAAGGAAAACAAAACTTATTATGTAACAACACCTATATACTATCCCAGTGACCGTCTGCATATAGGTCATGCTTATACTACAGTAGCTGCAGACAGTATCACTCGCTATAAGAAAATGAAAGGTTTTGACACCATGTTTTTAACTGGTTCTGATGAACATGGTCAAAAAATTGAAAGAAGTGCTAAAGATTCTGATAAAGAACCAAAAAAATATGTGGATGAAATTGTAGAGACATTTAAAGAATTATGGAGTTCTTTAGGAATCGAGTATGATTATTTTATCCGTACTACTGAAGAAAGACATGAAAAAGTGGTACAGGAAATATTCCAAAAACTTTATGATAAAGGAGATATATATAAAGGTCATTATGAGGGTTGGTACTGTACACCTGATGAGACCTTTTGGACTGAAAGGCAGATTGGGGAAGATAAAGTATGCCCTGATTGCGGGAGGCCTGTCGAATGGGTTGAAGAAGAAAGCTATTTCTTTAAAATGAGCAAATATGCTGACCGCTTATTGAAACATATTAAAGAAAATCCGGAATTTATCCAACCTGAATCGAGAAAAAATGAGATGATAAGTTTTATTGAACAGGGTCTTGATGATTTGAGTGTTTCCCGTACTACTTTTGATTGGGGAGTTCAAGTTCCCTTTGATGATGATCATGTAATATATGTTTGGATAGATGCACTCAGTAATTATATTACAGCAATTGGATATGAAACCGATGAAAACAACTTTAATAAGTATTGGCCAGCTGATCTTCATATAGTAGGTAAAGATATTCTACGATTCCATACTATTATTTGGCCGATTATCTTAATGGCATTGGATTTGCCATTACCAAAACAAGTTTTTGGACATGGTTGGTTATTAAGTGATTCCGGTAAGATGTCAAAATCCAGGGGTAATGTTGTAGACCCTATGGAATTAATAGAAGATTTCGGTGTGGATCCAATAAGATATTATCTTTTAAGAGAAGTTCCTTTTGGAACAGATGGTACTTATTCTACTGAAGCTTTAATTCAGAGGATTAATTCTGATTTAGCTAATGATTTAGGTAACTTGTTAAACAGAACTGTGAGTATGGTTGAACAGTATTTTGATGGAGTAATACCTGAACCTGCTGAATATGAAGATGTAGATCAGGATCTTAAAAATAAAGGCTTAAAAACAGTTCAAGAAATAGAAAAATATATGGATGATTTAAAATATACTAATGCTTTAGAAGAACTTTGGAATTTTGTGAGGAGAACCAATAAGTATATAGACCAAACCCAACCTTGGATTTTAGGTCGAGAAGAGGGTAAGGAAGAAAGACTTGGAACTGTATTATATAACTTATTAGAATCTTTAAGAATGATTGCAGTAATGTTAAAACCCTTTATGGTAGAAACTCCTTATGAAATTGGCCGTCAAATTGGGGACCAAATCCAGATAAAAGAAGCAGATTGGTCTAATTTGAGCTGGGGAGAATTAAAGACTAATATAGAAGTGCAAAAAGCAAAACCAATCTTTCCAAGGATTGATGTGGAAGAATATTACGATAAAAAAGAAGATAAAAATCAAAAAGAGGAGAAGGAGAAAACTATGACTAACGAGAACAGTAATAATAAGGAAGACTTAGTGAATTTTAATACTTTCCAAAAATTAGATTTAAGAGTTGCTGAAATAAAAGAAGCAGAAAGAATTGAAGATAGTAATAAATTAATTAAGCTGCAAGTAGAATTAAAAGATGAAAGCAGGCAATTAGTAGCAGGGATTGCTAAACACTATGAAACCGATGAATTAATTGGTAAAGAAATTGTAATAGTTGCTAATTTAGAACCTGCTGAGATATTTGGAGTTAAGTCTAATGGTATGATTTTAGCAGCCTCTAATGAAGATGAGCTTACATTAATTACTCCAGAGAAGGCAATAGCTAGTGGCAGCAAAGTGAAATAAATATTTAACAGGGGGTAAAAAAATGAAAGATAGAGACTCAATACCGGCAGCAACGATTGAAAGATTGCCTCTATATTACCGCTGTCTTGATAAACTTTCAACATTTGAGGATACAGAGGTTGTATCTTCAAAAAATTTGGGCGGTAAATTAGGGATTCCTTCTACTCAGGTAAGAAAAGACCTTTCATATTACGGTGAATTTGGAAGACGTGGTGTAGGATATAATGTAAAAGAGTTAAAAAGGTCTATAGGTAAAATATTAGGAGTGGATAAAAAATGGCCGGCTGTATTGATTGGAGCAGGAAACCTAGGTAGAGCTTTAATTAATTATGCTGGATTCAGCAAGATGGGTTTAGAAATTACTGATATTTTCGATAACGATTTAAATAAGATTGGTAATAGAGTTGGAAGCATGAAAGTGAGAAATGTTAATGAATTAAATGAAACAATAAAAGAAAAAAATATTAATTTAGGTATTGTAACTGTACCAGCTGATTCTGCCCAAGAAGTAGTAGATGAGTTAGTTGAATACGGTATTAAGGCTATTTGGAATTTTTCACCTACTCGTCTATATGTTCCCGATGATATATTTGTAAGGAATGAAGATCTTGCAGTGGGTATAGTTAGTTTAATTTATC
Source organism: Halanaerobiales bacterium (assembly GCA_021736945.1). Lineage (GTDB taxonomy): Bacteria > Bacillota > Halanaerobiia > Halanaerobiales > M55B127 > M55B127. Next base: position 7,454 of record JAIPEX010000014.1, read on the forward strand.
ATTTAAGTTGGCAGATGGAAAATGAAGATGAAGAAGAAACTAACTAAAAAATAGTTCTTTTATAATTAATATCTAAAGGATAGAGTTGTTTATGAGTTTCGTACTTTTAAATAATCTCTATCCTTTAATTATTTTGAAATAATAATAGTAAATAGATCGAGGTGATCTTGTGGAAATTGAAGTTTCAGTTCTATCCAGTGGGAGTTCCGGTAATTCAATATATATTAATGACGGTAAAAATAGTTTCTTAATAGACGCTGGACTAAGCGGAAAAAAATTAATAAATAGATTAAAAAAAATTGATGTTACACCTCAAGATTTAGATGGTATTTTAATAACACATGAACATAAAGATCATACTAAAGGTGTAGGTATCTTATCACGTAGATTAGATATTCCAATTTATGCTAATGAGGAAACGTGGGCGGTCTGTGAAAGTGAACTTGGTAAATTAAAAGATGAAAACATGCAAAGTTTTACTGGCAATTTTAGTTTTGGAAATTTTGATATTAAACCGATTGCAATTTCTCATGATGCAAGGGCACCAGTCTCATATGTAGTATACCGTGAAAATAAAAAGATGGTATTTGCTACAGACATGGGGTATATAAATGAAGAGCTGATGAAAGAACTTAAAAATATAGATTTATTATTGTTGGAGTCAAATCACGACATAGATATGTTAATGTCAGGTAGTTATCCCAGATTTTTAAAAAGAAGGATAAGAGGAGAAAAAGGTCACTTGTCAAATGATGCTGCAGCCCAGATTCTTCCCGAATTGATAAATGGTAAATGTCCGCAAGTATTATTAGGGCATCTAAGCGAAGAAAACAATAATCCGAAAGTTGCTTATTTGACTGTAGAAAACATGTTGAAAGCAAAGGGATTAGAAGTAGATAAAGACTTAAAATTAGACTTGACATATCAGCATAAACCAACAAGGATATATAAAATTAAATAAATTTTATAGGTGGGATAAAGATGGATATTATTTTGATTTCTGTTGGTAAGATAAAAGAAGCTTATCTGACCGAGGGATTACAGGATTACATTGATAGGATTCAACATTATTGTGATTTAGAGTTAAAAGAAGTTGATGCAGCCAGAAGTAAACATAAGATTAATGATGCACAAATCAAAAAGATTAAAGATGAAGAAGGTAAAAGAATTTTAGATAAAATACCTGAAGGTAAAAATTATATAATAAGCCTTGATAGAGAAGGTAAACCAGTTTCATCAGAAGGTTTAGCAAAATCAATAAAAAATTTACAGGTAAGAGGGGAAAGTAAGATCACCTTTATTATTGGTGGTTCTCATGGATTAAGTGAAGAAGTATTGGATAAATCAGACTATAAAATGTCTTTATCATACTTAACCTTTACTCATCAAATGAGCCGTTTAATACTGTTAGAACAACTTTATAGGGCTTTTAAAATCTTAAATAATGAACCATATCATAAATAATTTAATAAAGCTAATATTTAACCCTCCGCAAGGAGGGTTTTGTTTGTCTTAGTGTAAAATAAGTTTTGGAGAATAGTGATAAAAAAATAGATCTAAATTAGAGATTTAGTGGTTTTGAGGGCAATGTTTTTAAAATCAAGTGCAGTTTTGTCTTTTTTGTTTATAAAATTTATTTAAAATGTTACAATATGATCAGAATAATAAAATTATATATGTTGACATAAAGGTGGGGAAAATTAATGAATAGACCCAATTGGGACCAATATTTTATGGAAATGGCAGAATTGGCTTCAAAAAGAGCGACCTGTCTGAGACGAAAAGTGGGAGCAGTTTTAGTTAAAGACAGGCGGATATTGGCAACAGGATATAATGGTGCTCCAAAGAAACTACCTCATTGTGAAGAAACTGGATGTTTAAGAAAACAAAAAAATGTGCCAAGCGGACAGCGCCATGAAATTTGCCGCGGTATTCATGCGGAACAGAATTTAATCGCCCAATCAGCACTTCATGGTGTTAAGACAGAAGGAGCAACAGTATATTGTACAGATCAGCCGTGTAGTATTTGTACAAAATTATTAATTAATGCTGGAATTAAAAATATATATTATAAAAGGCCTTATGATGACGAATTCACAAAAAGTATCTTAGATCAATCTGAGATTAGTTATGAAAAATTGAAATAAAGTTTTCAGCATCAATATTTGATGAAAGTATGTTAATAATATGTTATACTTTTTATTAAGAAATGAATTACTTATTATAGAAAAAGGGGTTGATTACAATTAAAACTAAAATAGAATGGGAAGAAAAGTTGAAATTTAATGCTACCAGTGGTGCAGGACATAATATTTCAATGGGTAGTGGGGATGATGAAAACAGTCCTTTAGAATTATTACTAATGGGATTAGGTGGTTGTACTGGCATTGATGTGGTTTTAATATTAGAAAAGATGAAAGCTGAAATTGAAAACTTTGATGTTGATATTGAGGCTGAAAGAGCTGATGAACATCCCAAAAGATTCGAAAAAATTCATTTAAACTATTATTTTAAGGGTAAAAATTTAGATGAAAGAAAAGTTGAAAAAGCTATTGATTTATCTGAAAATAAGTATTGTTCTGCTTCTGCCTCATTAAATGCTGAAATTACATCTTCTTATGAAATAGAGCATACTGACTAAATGAGTTGTTGTAATTAAAAAGGAGGGGATAGTTTGAACAGAAAATTTCTAATTCTATCCTTAATAATAGCAGTTATACTATTAAGTAGTATCCCTGTTTTGGCTCAAAAAACTATGGGGAATAAGAACATCAAATATATAAATGATATAGAAAGTAAGGGCGTATTGTTTAAAGATGAAGAAATTGAACTGAATGATTTTAGGATATTACCTTTATTCAATAAGATTGGATTAGTAGGTGACCCTAGTTATTTTTTCGAAAAAAACAAAGATTTTCCTTTAGGTCACAAGTTTTTCATTTTGAAAATTGAATCCTCAAAAGATGACTCGAAATATGTACCGGTGAAATTTGATAAAACCGGAACAAGGAATCAAAATGATTATTGGATTTTTAAAGGCAAGACTTATCTATATGGCTCAGCTGTAGAGATAAATTATAATTTCATCAAAAAAGAATATAAGAATAATCCAAAGATTAATTATTTGGAACTGATTATTACTTTAAAAAGTGAGAAGACAATAAATACAGAACTTGAATTTACTAATTATTTTCTAGCAAATAGTTATACTAAAGGGAAAGGATTTATCCATGAGTTAAGTAATTATGATAAAGCTAAAGATGAATATCATAATATGGTTGTTAAAAAATGGCAAGGAGAACTTAAAAAGGCCTACAATGTTAGAACTTATAAGGGTGAGAATAAATATCAAAGTATTGAATATACTATGAAAACTAACATCATAAGAGCTGGTTTAACTAAACGATTAGGAAAATTAGATTTATTTTATAGACAATCGGATGATCCAAAAGAAACACTCGCTTTTTTTGAAGATTTATTTTATTAAAAATTAAAAAATAATATTTCATCAAACTACGGCAGGTATTAAACCTGCCGTTTTTAAATTTATTTAAAAGATGGGCTCAAAAGGAAGGATATTATTAAATTATATTGAATATATAATACAAGAATTAAATTATATTTAATAAAAGTTTTTTTAATATTAAGTATTGTTTAACTTATATAAGGAGGGAAAAGATGATAGATTTAGAGATTAATGAAGAACAACTGGAAAGAACGATAAAAAGGGCTAGAGAGAAGAACATCATTATGCCCACTTTTGAGCAGATGAAAAATCCTGAGTTGATACCGGATGAGATTAAAGAAAAGTTGAAAGATATTGGTCTTTGGGATATAAATTCGTATAATTTATTTAGGACGACCTGGAAAAATGAGCCTAAAAAAGAGGGCGGATTATATGATGGAGTAAATTATTTAGAACTACCTTCTGAACTGACAGGTGTAGATGCTAGAATTATTGGTCTAGTGGGAAAATGGTTTCCAACAGGTGCACATAAGGTAGGAGCTACATATGGTTGCTTAGCACCACGCTTAATAACCGGTCAGTTTGATCCTACATACCATAAAGCCATTTGGCCCTCCACCGGTAACTATTGTAGAGGCGGAGCATATAATTCAGAACTTTTAGCCTGTGATTCGATAGCTATTTTACCGGAAGAGATGAGTAAAGAAAGATTTGAATGGCTGTCAGAAGTAGCAGGAGAAGTTATTGCTACTCCAGGCAGTGAAAGTAATGTTAAAGAAATATTTGATAAAACCTGGGAATTAAAAGAAAATAGAGAAAATGTGATGGCTTTTAATCAGTTTGAAGAATTTGGTAATCATCTATGGCATTACGAAGTAACTGGTAGTGCTATGGAAGAAGTCTTAAAAGACCAAATGGGAGAAGATGAAAGATTTGCCGGAGTAACATTAACTTCTGGTTCCGCTGGTACCTTAGGCTGTGGTGATTATTTAAAAGAAAGATATCCCAATAGTAAAATAGCAGCAGCTGAAGCCCTTCAATGTCCGACATTATTAAATAATGGTTTTGGTGCCCATAGAATTGAAGGAATTGGAGATAAACATGTGCCTTGGATTCACAATGTAAAAAATACTGATATGGTTATAGCTGTTGATGATGAAGACAGCATGGGTTTAGTAAGATTATTTAATGAGCCTGCTGGACACGAGTATTTAAAAGAAGAATTAGGTTTAGAACAGTCATTTATAGATAAATTAAATTTAATGGGTATTTCTGGAGTAGCGAATATGATTTCAGCCATTAAATTTGCTAAATATTATGAGTTGGGTGAAGATGATGTAATTTTAACTGTATTTACTGATTCCATGGAACTTTATCAATCAAGGTTAGAAGAAATGGAAGAAAAACATGGTGAATATAATAAGATTGATGCAGCAGTTGATTATCATTCCCATCTTAAAGCACTTTCTACAGATTATTTAGAAGAATTAACATATGAAAGCAGAAAAAGAATCCATAATCTAAAATATTATACCTGGGTTGAACAACAAGGAAAAGAAACTGAAGAATTAAATGCACAATGGTATGATTATGAAAATTACTGGGGTAAAATTCATAACATGACTGATGAAATTGATGAATTAATAAGAGAATTTAATAAAAAAGTAGGTTTATTAGACGAACTTTAATGAAGTATAAGTAGGTGTTAAAAAATGGAATATGTAAAAAATTTAAAATGTACTAACTGTGGCGAAACCTATGAAGCAATACCAGATAAATATTTATGTGATAAGTGTGGAGACAAGGGTATTTTAGATGTACAGTATAATTATGAAAAGATCAAAAAAGAGTGGTCTAAAAAAGATTTAGATAAAAACCAAGAACAATCAATTTGGAGATATCTTCCCTTAATTCCAATTGAAAAGGAGAGCAAAAGACCTAAACTAAGAATTGGTCATACTCCACTTTATCATTCTAAAGAGATGGGGGAAAAGTTGGGTTTAAATAATCTTATTATAAAGGATGATGGATTAAATCCAACCGGTTCCTTAAAAGATCGTGCTTCAGCTATAGCAGCTGTAAAAGCAAGAGAAGCAAATGCTGATACTGTAGCTTGTTCATCCACTGGTAATGCCGCTTCTTCATTGGCGGGTAATATAGCCGCGATGGAAGAAGAAATGAATGCCATTATTTTTGTACCTAAAAGAGCACCGGCAGGAAAAGTTGCTCAATTATTAATTTATGGAGCTGAGGTGGTTTCAGTCCAGGATTCTTATGAAGCTGCCTACTATCTTTCTGATGATGCTATTAAAAAATGGGGTTGGTATAATAGAAATGCAGCCATCAATCCCTATTTGGTAGAAGGTAAAAAAACAGCAGTATTAGAGATGGCAGAACAGTTAAAATGGGAAATGCCGGACTGGGTTGTTTTTTCAGTTGGTGATGGATGTACTATAGCGGGAGCATATAAGGGCTTATATGATTTAAAACAGATCGGTTTTACTGATAGAATACCTAAATTACTTGGTGTACAGGCAGAAGGTTGTGCTCCGATTACTAAGGCCTTTAGAACTGGTAATGATTTAGAAGTGACTGAGGAAAATACTCTAGCAGATAGTATAGCAGTTGGTAGTCCTCGTAACTTTAACAAAGCTCTTAATGCTGTTAAAAACTCTCATGGTGAAATGGTTAATGTAAGTGACAATTCTATTTTGAAAATGATGAAAACATTGGGGAGTACTACTGGAATATTTGGTGAGCCCGCAGGAGTGACTGGATTAGCCGGAATTAAGAAGGCAGTAAAAAAAGGGATTATTTCCCGAGATGAATCAGTGGCTGTTGTAATTACTGGTAATGGATTAAAAGACACTTCAAATGCTAGGAAAGCCGCTGGTGATTTAATCGAAATAGAAGCTGATATTGATAAATTAGAACAAGTATTTGGTGAAAAGGGGGTAATCTAAAGATGACAGCTAATATGGAAATGGGTAAAAAAATAAGAAACATAAGAAAAACCCAGGATTTAAGTCTTTCTGCTTTGGCGAAAAAAATAGGTAAAACTTCAAGTTATTTAAGCCAGGTAGAAAGAGGATTAGCCGAGCCCTCTATTACGGCTTTAAGAGAGATATCAAAGGCTCTTAATGTACCTATATTTTATTTTTTGGTGGAAGACCAAAAACATAATGCTGTGGTAAGAAAAGAAGATAGGAAAGTTTTAAGATTTCCAGGCTCCAACTTGACTTTTGAATTGATTTCACCTGACCTAGAGCATGAAATAGAAATGATAGAAGCAAAGTTGGAACCAGGAGCTAGTACTTTAGATAAGCCATTAGCTCATAATGGGGAAGAGGTCAGTATTGTTATTCAAGGGAAAATGGAAATTACTATCGGAAGCGAGCATTATGAACTGGATAAAGGAGATAGTATATATTATAATGCAAGTCTTCCTCATAAAATAACAAGTGTTGGGGAAGAAGAACTTATATTTATTTCTGCAATTACTCCACCTAATTTTTAATAATTTTTAAATAATGGAGGTAGTAAAGAATGAAGGAATTTTCGAAAATATTGGAACAAGCTGAAAAATATCGACCTGATATTTCTAAATTCTTAAGAGACATGATTGCCCTTCCCAGTGAAAGCTGTGAAGAAAAAGATGTTATTTTAAGAATTAAAGAAGAAATGGAAAAAGTTGGATTTGATAAAGTAGAGATTGATGAAATGGGTAATGTATTAGGCTATATCGGTCATGGAGACCATTTAATAGCAATGGATGCTCATATAGATACAGTTGGTGTAGGTGATGAAAGTCTTTGGGATTATGATCCTTATGAAGGTTATGAAGATGATGAAATAATAGTGGGTAGAGGTGCCAGTGACCAAGAAGGCGGAATGGCTTCTATGGTATATGCTGGTAAAATAATAAAGGATCTTGATTTAGAAGATGATTACACCTTGCTAATCTCTGGAACTGTACAGGAAGAAGATTGTGATGGACTATGCTGGCATTACATGATTGAGGAAGAAGATATAAGGCCTGAATTTGTTGTAATTACAGAACCGTCCTCTTGTAATATTTATCGAGGACATCGAGGAAGAATGGAAATTAAGGTGACTACTCATGGAGTAAGTTGTCATGGTTCTGCACCTGATCGAGGAGAAAATGCAATTTATAAGATGGCTCCCATAATTAATGAACTTAAAGCACTTAATGAGAATTTAAAACATGATGAGTTTTTAGGTAAGGGTACCTTAGCGGTATCGGAAATATTCTTTAGTTCGCCTTCCAGATGTGCTGTTGCAGACGGTTGTTCTATTTCCATAGATAGAAGATTAACTGCTGGGGAAACCTGGGAATTTGCACTACAACAGATTAAAAATCTACCTTCAGTTAAAGAAGCAGAGGCGGAGGTTGAAATGTATGAATATGAAAGACCATCTTATACTGGTTTTACATATCCTATAGAATCATACTTTCCAACCTGGGTAATTGAAGAAGATCATCCGCTTTGTCATTCCTTAGTAGATAATTATCAAGAACTTTTTGATGAGGACCCACTTGTTGATAAATGGACATTTTCAACAAATGGTGTTTCAATAATGGGAAGACATGGAATTCCGTGTATAGGTTTTGGACCAGGACATGAGGATCAGGCACATGCTCCTAATGAAAAAACCTGGAAAGATGAGTTAGTTAAAGCGGCAGCTTTTTATGCATCAATACCAACAACTTATGTAAATAAATTTGCTGATAAAATGCCTGAAACAACCAAAAATATTGTTGAATAAACTCAAGGGGGAAGTTAAAAATGCAAACTATTTTTAAAGGAAAAGATTTTATTACTTTACAAGATTGGTCAAAGGAAGAAGTGGATACATTATTAGAAGTTTCGTTTGATTTGAAGAAAAAATTTGCTATGGGTATTGATACCCCATATTTAAAAAATAAGACTGGGATGTTAATGTTTTTTGAACAGTCAACTAGAACAAGAAATTCTATGGAAGCAGGGTTGGCTCAATTAGGAGGCCATGCTAATTTTTTAGATACTTCTACAATGCAAGTTTCACATGGTGAAGTTGCTAAAGATACCGGGATCATATTATCAAGATATGGACATATGTTAGCCTGTAGAAACTGTGATTGGGGAATAGGTAATGATTATTTAAGTAGTTTGGCTGAACATTCAACTGTACCAGTATTAAGTCTACAGGATGATCTATACCATCCTATGCAAGGAATTGCGGATTTAATGACTATACAGGAAAAAAGAGAGCAAACCAGAAACTTACAAGTTTCAATTATTTGGGCTTATGCAACAAGTCATAAAAAGCCTATTTCAGTTCCTGTAACTCAATCACTTTTATTCCCAAGATATGGTATGGATGTTACTTTAGCATATCCAGAAGGTTATGATCTACCTGATTGGGTAATTGAAGAAGCAAGAGAAAATGCAGAAAAACATGGTGGATCATTTAAGATAACACATGATATGGAAGTTGCTTACAAAGATGCAGATGTTGTTATACCTAAAAACTGGGGTAGTTGGGCTACTGACCTAAGTGAAGAAGAGATTGAAAAAAATAAGGAATCATATAAAAAATGGAAATGTACAGAAGAAATGATGGAAATGGCAGATGATGATGTTATGTATATGCACGCTTTACCTGCTGATAGAGGTAATGAGGTAGAAGATTCTGTAATTGACGGCCCACATTCCATAGTTTATGATGAGGCCGAAAACAGATTACACACTGCTAAAGCAGTTATGACATTAACTATGGGTGGTAAATAATAATTAAGTGATAAAAAATTATAATTAATTACATTTAAACTATAAAAAATGTTAAACAGAAGTCCCCGCTCAACATAAATTTGCGGGCGGGGAAGATATTTAAATTACAGTATTGTTCTTTTAAAGTTAATTTCATTATATTTTTAATCATTTTTCTTCTATCAAAGTTTATTAAAATTTTATAGGTCATATGATATAATATTAGTAAACATGTGACAAAAGTTATATATACATTACAATAAAAAGAAAAAACCAAAACATAGTTTTTATTTAAGAATATAAATGGAGGTGTTTTAATGGATTTTAAGCATGTTAATAAGTCTGAAAAAAGAGTAGATGTTTATGAAAAAGTGACCGGTAAAGCTAAATACGGTGCTGATATGAAATTCCAGGATATGCTACATGCAAAAGTTTTATATACTGAATATCCTTATGCAAAAATAAAGAATATTGATACAAGTAAAGCTGAAAAGCAGCCGGGAGTTAAAGCTGTTATTACAGCGGAAGATATTCCCAATAATGAATTCGGTGTAATTATTGAAAACCAGCAGGTATTGGCCAAAGAAAAAGCTCTATATATTGGCGATGGAATAGCTGTAGTTGCAGCTGAAACTGCTAGACAAGCAAAAAATGCTGTTGAAATGATAGAGGTTGAATATGAAGAATTAGAGGGAATTTATGACCCTCTCAAATCAAAACAAGAAGATTCTCAATTAGTTCATGAAGATCTAGAGGATAATGAAGTCATTCATCATCCATTAAGAAAAGGTGATATTAAGAAAGGTTTTGAAAAGTCCGATGTAATAATCGAAAGAGAATATGATACTCCTTTCATTGAACAAGCTTATATAGAACCAGAGGCAGTAGTAGCAGTACCTTATCAAGAAAATTCGACTGTGACAGTTTATGGTTCGGTTCAAAATCCGTTTGCAACCCAAAATGCTGTTGCAACAGTTTTACAAGAAGATCTAAATAAGGTTAGAGTAGTACAAAATCATATGGGTGGAGCTTTTGGAGGAAAAGATGAAGTAATTTCTTCACTAGCAGCTCGTGCTTCTGTGTTAGCTTTAAAAACAGAACGACCTATTAGAATTGTTAATACAAGAGATGAATCTATAAAGGAAAGTTATAAAAGACACCCCTATAATATGAAATATAGAATTGGTGCTACTAAAGATGGTAAAATCCAAGCAATGGAAATAGAAGCAGTTGCAGACAGTGGAGCCTATGCCTGCCAGACTCCATTTGTAACCTGGAGATCTGTTGTTCAGGCTACTGGACCTTATGAAGTAGACAATGTTAAGACTGATACTTATGGTTATTATACTAACAATGTATATACCGGAGCAATGCGTGGTTATGGATCACCACCAATAATATTTGCTCAGGAATCATTAATGGATGAGTTAGCTGATGAACTAGATATGGATCCTGTTGAATTAAGAATAAAAAATATTTATCATAATAATTCAGTTACTGCCAGTGGACAAAAACTGGATAACCATGAAGTTAGTTTAGAAGAAGTTTTAACTAAAGCAGTAGATAAAAGTAACTTTGTAGAAAAGTTTAAAGAATATCAAAAAGAACAACCTGGAGATAAGAAGCGTGGAATTGGACTTTCAATTAGTTTTAGAGGCTGTAGTTTAGGTGCTGAAGCAATTGATGCCGCGGGAATAATTCTCTCTCTTAAAAAAGATGGCAGTGTAACCCTTTATAGTGGCCTTGCTGAAAATGGCCAGGGGTTAAAGACTGTATACTCTCAAATTGCAGCAGAGGAATTAGGATTAGATACTTCACAAGTAAACTTTATGGAAGTTGATACCTTAATTTCTCCTGATAGTGGTTCTACTGTTGCTTCCCGTGCTACTTTAATTGGAGGTAATGCTGTTAAAAAAGCAGCCGATAATTTAATTGATAAGATAAAAGAATATATCGCTGATAAATATGACCAAAAAGAAGAAGATATAGTTTTAAAAGATGGTGCAATTTACGGGAAAAAAGATGTTGAAATCATGAAAATAACTGAAATGGCTGCCAAGGCAGCAATGGAAGGTGTTTATTTGACTACTTACGGCTGGTATGTTTCTCCTGATATTTCGTGGGATGAAGAAACTGGTCATGGTAATCCATATTTCACATATGTTTACGGCTGCCAGGTGGCTGAAGTTGAAGTTGATACCGGAACCGGTGAAATAGAAGTCCTAAATATGACAGCTGCTCATGATGTAGGACGAGCAATAAACCCCGCCAATGTAAAAGGTCAAATTTATGGTGGAGTATTAATGGGCTTAGGTTATGGTATTATGGAAGAAGTCGAAACAAATGAAGGATATATAGAAAACACAAACTTTGATGAATATATGATACCTACTGTGAAAGATATGCCGGATATTGAACCCATTATCGTAGAAAATCCAGATCCTAATGGACCTTATGGTGCAAAATCAATTGGTGAGCCCACTTTAGAATTAGGAGCAGCAGCTATTGCAAATGCAGTAGCAAATGCTACTAATAAAAGAATTAGATCACTTCCTCTTAATCTTGAGAAAGTAATAGTTGGCAAGGATCTTACCAAAGGGGGAGATCATTAATGATAGAATTTGAAGCTTTAAAGGCCAATACTATTGATGAAGCAGTAAATATATTGGATGATAAAGAAAAAGAGGCAAAGATTGTTGCCGGTGGAACCGATTTGTTGGTCAGTATTCATAATGAAAATGAAGATCTAAAGGAACTTAATTATTTACTGGATATAAGTTCGGTAAAAGGTTTAGATATAATTGAGGATAATGAAGACTATCTAAAATTAGGTGCCTTATGTACTCATAGTGAGATTATAGATTCTGTTTTAATAAATGAAAAGTTTCCTATTTTGAGGAAAGCTGCTCAAACAATAGGTTCGACACAAATCAGAAATCGTGGAACTGTAGGAGGTAATATTAATAATTCCTCTCCGGCAGCTGATCTAATAACTCCACTGATCGCTTTAGGAGCTACAGTTGTTTTGCATTCTAGCAGTGGGAAACGTGAATTACCATTAAGTGAATTTATTACAGGCCCCTATGAAAACAACCGCAAAGAAAATGAAATATTAACCGCAGTAAAAATACCATATTTACCAACCGATTATTATAATAATTATCAAAAAGTTAAACGTAGACAAGCTGTTGCAATTGCAAGGATTAATCTTGCGGTCCTTACTGATATAGAGGATAATAAGTTTAAAGATATAAGGATTGCCTTTGGATCAGCAACTCCAACAGCGATACGTTTCAGCGAGATTGAAAAAGAGCTAGAAAATAAAAACATTAATGATATAGATTATGATGAGATTAAAGAGAAAACAGGTCAGGAAATGGTAAATATTACAGGCGAAAGATGGTCTACTCCTTATAAGAAGCCTGTAGTGGGGAATCTTTTAAAGAGAGCCCTCCAAGAAATAATTAAGGAGGTGCAGTAATGCAAAAAATAGATGTTACTTTAACGGTCAATAAGAAAAAACATACAGTTACAGTTGAACCTGATGAAAGATTACTTGATACCCTCCGAGACAGACTTAATTTAACAGGAGTTAAAGAAGGTTGTAGTATAGGAGAGTGTGGAGCTTGTACCGTTATATTAGATGGGAAAGCTATCAACTCCTGTATGGTGTATACTTTTCAGATCGATGGGAGTGAGGTCTTAACTGTAGAAGGGTTAGAAACTAATGGTACATTAGACCCTTTACAAGAGGCCTTTATTGATCAACAGGCAGTCCAGTGTGGATTTTGCACTCCTGGAATGTTGATGTCTGCTAAGGCGTTGTTAAATGAAAACCCTAATCCTGATCGAGACGAAATCAAAACAGCAATTGAAGGTAATCTTTGTAGATGTACAGGTTACCAGCAAATTATAGAGGCTATCGAAAGTGCTGCAAATCAAGATAGGAGTGAATAACAATGTCTAGGATTTTAATTAAAGACATTAAAGAGTTAATAACAATGGATGAGAATAGAAAGAGATATAAAAATATAGATCTATTAATTGAAGATGAAGAGATAAAGCAAATTGATAAAAATATTGAAATTGATTTAAAAGAAACTGATGAAATAATTGAAGCCGGGGATTATTTTGTTTTTCCCGGCTTAATCAATACTCACCACCATTTTTATCAAACACTAACCAGAAATATTCCTGAAGCTCAAGGTGTAGAGCTTTTCAACTGGCTTAAATTTCTCTATCCAATTTGGGCTAAATTAACTCCCGAAGCAGTTTATTATAGTACTTTATTAGCGTCAGCTGAATTATTAAAAACAGGTTGTACTACAAGTGCAGACCATTTTTATGTATTTCCTGAAAACCAAGAGGATAACTTAATAGATCATCAATTTAAGGCAGCTGAGAAGATCGGTATTAGATTTCATGGTAGTAGAGGAAGTATGTCATTGAGTGAGGAAGATGGAGGCTTACCGCCTGCTTCTGTTGTACAATCCGAAGAAGAGATTTTAAAAGATTCACAACGAGTAATTGACAAATTTCATGATGACAGTAAATTTGCCATGCAGAGAGTAGTCTTATCTCCATGTTCACCTTTCTCAGTATCAATGGATTTAATGAAAGAATCTATAAAATTAGCGCGCCAGAATAATGTTTTAAGTCATACCCATTTAGCAGAAACATTAGATGAAAATCAATACTGTGTTGATTCTTTTGGAAAAAGGCCTTTAAAATTAATGGAAGACTTAGATTGGCTAGGTGAAGATGTCTGGTTTGCCCACGGCGTTCATTTTAATGAATTTGAAATTGCTAAACTAGCGGAAACTAAAACAGGGGTTTCACATTGCCCTGCTTCTAATATGAAACTTTCTTCAGGAGTAGCAAATATACCTTTTATGTTAAAAAATGAGATGCCTGTTAGTTTAGCAGTGGATGGCAGTGCGAGCAATGATGCTTCCAATATGATTCTAGAATTAAAACTTGCTTATCTATTACACAAAGCTTTCCACGGTATAGATAGTATTGTCTCCGAAGATATTTTATCTATTGCGACAAATGGTGGAAGAGATGTCTTAAATCAACCTGAAATAGGTAGTATCGAAAAAGGTAAAGCCGCGGATTTAATTATGGTACGTAGCAATCGCTTAGGTTTTGCGGGAGGGCAGAGTGACCCAGTAGAAGCCCTTGTTAATACCGGGACAACTCAAGAAGTAGATTATAATATAGTAAATGGTAAAATTGTAGTACGCGAAGGAAAATTAACAACTATTAATGAAGATAATATAATAGAAAAGCACAATCAAATTGCAGAAAAGCTTTTGCATAACTAAGGGGGGTTATAATTGAAGCTTTATGGTAACGGTGTTTTAATAACTTTAAATTCAAAAGACCCTGTAATTAAAGATGGAGCAATACTAATCGATGATGATATAATAAAAGATTATGGAAAAACAGAAAGCCTAAAAAGAAAATATCCAAAAGCAGAATACTTGGATGTAGAGGGTAAAGTAATTATGCCTGGTATGATTAATAGTCATATGCATTTTTATAGTACTTTTGCACGTGGGATGGATTTAAAGACTGATATCCCTCCCCAGAATTTTGAGGAAATATTAGAAAAGTTATGGTGGCGTTTAGATGAAACTATGAATAGTGAAGATATCTATTATAGTACTCTTTATGCCTTAATTGATAGCATAAGAAACGGAACGACAACAATTTTTGACCATCATGCTAGTTACGGCTACATTGAAAGTAGTCTGGATGTTATAGCAGAAGCAGTAACAAAATCGAACTTACGCGCTAATTTGTCTTATGAGATATCAGATCGTCACGGTAAGGAAAAATCTAAAAAAGCAATAGAAGAAAATAAAAGGTTTATTAATCGTACTAAGTCATTGAATAATGATTTCATAACACCATCTATTGGATTACATGCTTCCTTTACCTTAGAGGATGAAACATTAAAAGAAGTTGCTGAATTGGCTGAAAGTACAAATACTCCAATGCATTTCCATGCCGCTGAAGGGGCTATTGATGAAATAAACAGCCGCAAACGAGGTTATAAAAACCTTGCAGACCGATTAGAGAAACTAAATATATTAAAGAAAGATTCTCTGGCAATTCATGGTGTGCATCTATCAGAAGCTGAGTATCAAATTTTGGCTGAAAATGATGTCTATTTAATCCATAACCCAGAGTCAAACATGGGTAATGCAGTAGGAGCAATTAACCTTAAAAAAGCTTTAGATAAAGATTTGACAGTAGGGTTAGGAACAGATGGATATACAACAGATATGTTTGAAAGTATAAATGTAGCAGATTTACTTCAAAAACATGATAATTCTGACCCTAATTTAGGTGGGGATGATATAAGAAAAATAGTGTTTGAAAACAATAGGAAAATAGCTCAGAAATATTTCGATAAGAAACTTGGTATTATTGAAAAAAATGCTCCAGCAGATGTAATTATGTTGGACTATAAAGCACCAACCCCTATTAATAAAGACAATTATTTTTATCATGTTGTATTTGGTTTTAATGGTGGACTTGTTGATACGACTATAGTAAATGGGAATGTACTGATGGAAAATCAGGAGGTGAAGGTATTAGATTATGAAAAAACAATCCAAAAATGTCAAAAACAAGCCAGGGATTTCTGGAAAAGATTCTGATAAATATTTTAGACCCGAAAGTAAAGAAGAGTTAGTTAAGATTTTAGAAAAACATGATGATGAGTTGACAGTTATTGCTGGTGGTACTGATCTTTTAGTAGCAAATTATAAGAATCTATATAAAATAGATAAATGGCTTGATTTAAATTGGTTGGACAGTTTTAAAGAAATAAAGTTTTTTGACGATAAAGTTGAAATTGGTTCCATGGTAACTCATGAAAGGCTGGATAAACTTGATCAAATAAAGGAACATTTTCCTGTTATTCAAGAGGCAGCGGCTGATGTTGGTTCACCCCAGATTAGAAGCCGGGGTACAATTGGTGGAAATATTGTGACTTCATCACCAGCTGGTGATTTATTACCTCCTCTTTTAGTATATGATGCTAAGCTTAAAATAATTTCAAAAGATGGAGAAAAAATAGTAGATGCCAATGAATTTTTCACAGGGCCTAAACAGAATGTATTAGAAAGTGGAGAACTTGTAGAAAAAATAATTCTTCCTTTTGAAGATAATGAATCACGGGGAGCCTGGGTTAAAATAGGAAAAAGAAAAGCATTGGTTATATCTTCAATAAGTTTAGCTCTTAATCTAGTATTTAATGATGATAATGAAATTATTGATGCAAAGTTTTGTGTGGGTTCAGCGGCTCCAGTTCCACTTCGAATTGAAAAAGCTGAACAAAATTTAAAAAATAAGAAAATTAAAAAGATTAAAATAGAAGAAGTAGCCCAAATTGTATCAGATGAGATCTCACCTATTGATGATATTAGAGGAACAGCAGCTTATCGTAAAAAAGTTGCATTTAATATAACAAAAAGCGCCTTACAAGAGGTGATTAACCAATGAAGATAAGTTTAACAGTAAATGGAGAAAAAAGAGAACTTGATGTTAAACCAGAAACAAGATTACTTGATTTAATAAGAGACGATCTAGGTTTAACAGGTACTAAAGAAGGTTGTGGAAAAGGAGAATGTGGGGCCTGTACTGTAATTATGAACAACAAGGTAGTTGCTTCTTGTTTGGTATTAGCACCACAAGCTGATGGAGCTGACATAAAGACTATTGAAGGGTTAGGTGGAAAAAATAAACTTCATCCCTTACAACAGTCCTTTATTGAAAAAGGTGCTGTTCAGTGTGGTTTCTGTATTCCGGGGATGATAATGTCCAGTAAAAAGTTACTTGATGAAAATATTAATCCTACCGATGAAGATATAAAAAGAGGTTTATCGGGGAATATATGTAGGTGTACGGGTTATGTAAAAATAATTGATGCAGTTAAAGATGCAGCCCACAAAATTAAAAGTGGGGGTGAAGAGAATGTCTAAAAAATATGTAGGAAAAGATGTGCTTAAGGTTGATGCCAAGGATAAAGTTACCGGGGAAGCTCAATATCCATCCGATTTAAAATTTGAGGATTACTTACATGTTAAGATCAAAAGAGCAAGTTATCCTCATGCTATTTTGAAAAAAATTGATGTGAGTAAAGCAAAACGAGTCGAAGGAGTTGTGGATATTCTTACTGAAAAGGATTATCCGGACTTAAATAAATTTGGTTTGATAATAAAAGATCAACCTGTGTTGGTCAAAGAAGGAGAAAAAATGCGGTTTATGGGTGATGCTTTGGCAATTATTATTGCTGAAACAGAAGAGGCCGCATTAAAAGCAAGAGATAAAATAGAAGTTGAAGTAGAAAAACTAGAAGTTATCTCAGATCCCCATCGGGCGTTAGAAAAAGATGCTCCTACTATTCATAATGATATAGAAGATCTTTGCACAAATTATGTTGATCCTGAAGTAGGTAAGCAAAATATATTAATGGATCACCATCTAGAAAAAGGTGATATAGAAAAGGGATTTGAAGATGCTGACTTTATAGTTGAAAATGAATACCAGACTCAGCATATTGATCAACTTCCTATTCAAAATGAAGCTGGATATGCTTTATATGATGAAAACAATGATGTTATAAAGATCTGGGCAGCTTCACAATGGTTACATGATACACAAGCAGATGTTGCTCAATCAATAAATCTTCCCAAAGAAAAAGTTAGAATAATTCAAACAGCAATTGGTGGTGCTTTTGGTAAAAAAGAGGATGTTTCTGTTCACATTCACCTTGCTCTAGCAGCTAGACATACTAAACGTCCTGTTAAACTAGTCTATACCAGAGAAGAATCAATGATTTCACAGTCAAAAAGGCATCCTCTTACAATTAAAGCCAAAACTGGTGTTACCAATGATGGTTATTTAACAGCCTGGCAGGTAAAAGTTATTGGTGATGCAGGTGCTTATGCTTCAAGTAGTCCTGCTGTAGTTCATAAAGGTATGTATCATTGTACAGGACCATATAATGTTCCAAATGTAAGAGGCGATTCTTATGCTGTATATACAAATAATACTTATGGTGGAGCTATGAGAGGTTTTGGTACAACTCAAATGGCATTTGCCTATGAATCTCAGATTGATATAATAGCGCATAAATTGGATATGGATCCTGCTCAGTTTAGATATCAAAATGCATATGAGATAGGTTCAACTACTCCCAATGGACAGAAGCTAGGTAAAAGTGTTAATTTAAAAAGAACAATTGAATCTGCCACTGATCTTGCACAATGGGAGGGGGAGATTAGCGAATGAAAAAACAAGGAAGAGGAATGGCGTCAATAATGTTCGGCTTTGGATATGGTGAAGGATTTCCTGACCATTCCACCGCTGAAGTTGAAATTACAAAAGATAAAAAAATTAAAGTTAGAACTGCAGGTGCAGATTTGGGACAAGGATTTTTAACTACTATGACCCAGATTGCAGCGGAAGTATTAAAGATCGATCCTTCCTATATAGAGATTG
Source organism: Halanaerobiales bacterium (assembly GCA_021736945.1). Classification (GTDB taxonomy): domain Bacteria; phylum Bacillota; class Halanaerobiia; order Halanaerobiales; family M55B127; genus M55B127. The sequence goes on from JAIPEX010000014.1 coordinate 26,210, forward strand.
TAGGCCAGGATACCCATAAAGCAAAAAATTCTGGATCTACTTCTGCTACAAGGCAGACCTTCTTTTCTGGCAATGCAGTAAGAGAAGCTGCTGAAGAAGTTTTGGGTGATATTTACCATTATGGTAGTCTTTATTTCAACAGTAACCATCCTGAACTAACTGTTAAAGATGGTGAGTTATATGCTTGTGATGAATGCGAAAAGATTACTTATTGGGATTTGGTAGAAATAGTTGAACAAAGAGGAGAAGAATTAAAGTCAGAAGCAACATTTTTCCCGAAAACTTATGCCCCAGATAGAAAGACTGGTCAAGGTGAAAAAATATATGTAGCTTATACATTTATGACGCAAGTTATGGATATAGAAGTAGATACTGATACGGGGCTTATTGAAGTAATGAATGTTTATACTGCTCTTGATGTAGGAAGAGCGATTAATCCTCAAAATGTACATGGACAAATTGAGGGAGGAACTATACAAGGTCTAGGCATGGCTATGATGGAAGAGCAGGTTATCGACGAAGGGATAACTGTTAATCCAGATATGACTAATTATTTGGTTCCTAGTATTCAAGATATTCCTAAATTTGAGAGTACTTTAATTGAAAATAATGATTCGGGTGGTCCCTTTGGTTCCAAAGGTGTAGGAGAGCCGACCATAATTGCAGCAAGTCCTGCTTTATCTAATGCAGTTTTTGATGCAATTGGAGTAAGGTTTAAAAGCCTACCCATAACACCTGATAAAATATTAAATGCTCTTGAGGAGAAAAGAAAGTAATGCCTAACAATATTGTCATTACCGGTGAAAAATATGTCGGTAAAAGTACTATTGTAAGAAAGCTTATTGAAAAATTGAATTTAAAAGCGGGTGGGTTTGTGGTAGGTAGAAACGGTAGTTTTAACCAGTGGCTTAGTTTTTACCTATCCGATCCTCTTGCTTATTATGAACATCAAACAAAAGAGAATGTTAATTTTAAAGAGAATTGTCAGATTTTTGCGAAAAGAGATAATGTAGAAGCAGAATGGGATATACGTCCCGATGTTTTTGACACTTTAGGTGTTAAACTTTTAGAAAATGGCTTACAGAATAGAGATATAGTAATAATGGATGAATTGGGACGTTTTGAACTAAAAGCAAATAAATTTCAACAAAAAGTTTTTGAAATACTTGATAGCCCAAACCCTGTAATAGCTGTTCTAAAAGATGAGCATAATAAATTTTTAGACAAGGTTAGAAGCAGGGAAGATGTAGACATTTATAGAATTAAAAAGAATAACAATGATATTATTTTTAATAAAACATATAAAAAATTAGAGAAAATTATTAATAATAAAAATAAGGAGTGAGTGTAATGGCTAATTTAAAAGTAGAATTTTCAGGACTTAAGTTAGAAAATCCCGTAATGCCAGCAGCAGGTCCACCAGTAAAAGATTTTACAGCTGCTAAGAGAGCTAAAGCAGGTGGAGCTGGTGCTTTAGTAACTAAGACTATTTCAACTACAGCAGCAAAAGTTCCCCGTCCAAATATGGCGAGAACTGAAAGTGGTTTCTTAAATACTGAACTTTGGGCAGAACAAACTCCAGAGCATTGGTTACAGGAAGAATATCCAAAAATTAAAGAGTTGGGTTTGCCTGTTATTGCAGGTATCGGATATACAAAAGATCAGATCAGGAAACTAGCACGCAAAGTGGAAAAATATGCCGATGCTTTAGAATTATCAACTCATTACTTAGGTGATGACAGTACTCCAATGGAAGAAAGTATAAAAGCTGCTAAAGAAGAAGTAGATATTCCAGTTTATGTTAAGTTAAGTCCAGGTATTGACATTCCGCAATTTTCTAAAGCTGCAGAGAAAGCAGGAGCAGACGGAATAGTTCTCATAAATTCATTTGGTCCTACTTTAGATATTGACCCTGAAACTGGTAAACCTCTCATGGGTAGTGAAGACGGGTTTGGTTGGCTTTCTGGAGAAGCAATTTTTCCATTAGCCTTAAGAGCTGTTTATCAAGCGGCTAATAGTGTTGATATACCGGTTATTGGTGTTGGTGGTATTGATAGTGGTTTGAAAGCAGCTAAGATGTTTATGGTTGGTGCCTCTGCTGTACAGGTTTGTACAGAAGCTATAGTTAATGGTCCGCGTGTATATGGTAAAATAGTAAATGAATTAAACAAATTTTTAGATGAACATGGTTATGAAAGTGTTAATGATATTAAAGGTTTAACAGCCAAAGTAGTTAGTGAAGAAGCAGAATATGAAACAGTAGTACCGACTGTTATTGAAAAAAATTGTACAACCTGTGGTCTGTGTATAACAAGTTGTGTATATGATGCGATTACTTTAGATGATAGTAAAGATTATATAGTTATTGATTCTGAGAAGTGTGCAGGCTGTGGTTTATGTATTACAAGATGTAATTTTGGCGCACTAAAATTAGAATAAAATACTTAGTAAAGATACCAGAATCAAGGAGGGGAGGTTCTTAAATGAATAGAAAAAAATTATTAAAGATGTCAAAGGGTGAAATTCCCGCAGAATTAGTTTTAAAACATGGTAGAATAGTAGATGTATTTAATGAAAGATTAATAAAAAAAGATATAGCGATTGCTGATGGAATAATAATTGGTATTGGTGAATATGATGGCATTAAGGAAATAGATTTTGAAGAAAATATAATTGCTCCTGGGTTTATAGATGGGCATATGCATCTGGAAAGCGCAATGGTCAAAATTGATGAGTTTGCGGCTTGGATTGTTCCGCGAGGAACAACTACAATTTTTGCTGATCCTCATGAAATTGCTAATGTGGCAGGACTTGAAGGTATAAAATATTTTTTAGATCGCGGAAATAAATTACCTTGGAACTTTAATTTAATGCTCCCCTCCTGTGTTCCTGCTACTGCTAATGAAACTTCAGGAGCAAAATTATCAGCTGACAAATTATCCCAACTAAAAGATGCTGAAGGTATTTTTGGTTTAGGGGAAGTCATGGATTTTATAGGAGTTATAAACGGTGACTCTGAAATCTGGGATAAAATTGATATGGTGGGTGATATGTTTATTGACGGTCATGCTCCAGGGGTTAGTGGAAAGAATCTTAATGCCTACTTGTTAGGTGGGATAATGGCTGATCATGAATGTACCACCCCAAAAGAGGCTAAAGAGAAAGTTACTAAAGGTATGTATGTAATGATAAGAGAAGGTTCTGTTACTAGGGACCTGGTTAATTTATTACCAGTAGTAAACAATTCTAATCTTTCTAGTTTTCTTTTAGCCACGGATGATAGAGACCCTGAAGATCTTTATCAAGATGGACATATTAATTTTGTGATTAAGAAGGCTATAGAAAACGGTGTTTCTCCTTTAAGAGCTATTAAACTTGCTACTATTAATTCTGCTGATGCATTAGGACTTAAAAATGTAGGGGCAATTGCACCGGGTTACAAAGCTGACCTTGTAATATTGGATAATTTGAAAGATTTTAATGTCAAAAAAGTATTTAAAGATGGTGAATTAGTAGCTGAAAATGAAAGTCTAATTGTAAATTTACCGGAAATAAAAGAAGGAAAATCGGAAAAAATATTTAATTCTGTAAATATTGGTAAATTTAAAAAGGAAGATTTTGATTTACCTGATTATAATAAGTATCGAGTAATAAAATTAATAGAAGATCAGATAGTAACCGGTAAAGAGGAAATTAATTTTGAAAAACGAGTTAAAATTGATGATTTAGTTGCCAATAACTTAGTAAAGATAGGAGTTGTAGAAAGACATAAAAAGACCGGGAATGTAGGTTTAGGACTTTTAAAGGGTTTTGGTTTAAGAAAAGGTGCTATAGCTATTTCAATTGGTCATGACTCTCATAATATTATTGTTGTTGGTTTGAATTCTAAAGATATGTATAAAGCTGTTAAAGAAATAGAAAAACTCAAAGGTGGTATAGCTATTGTAAACAACGGGGAATTGATTGATTGTCTTCCCTTAGAGATTGCAGGCTTAATGTCCAAAGATTCAATACCAGAAGTTGCCAAGAAATTAAGAAAAATGAAAGAAAAAGTTTATTCAATGGGAGTGACCAGACAAAGTCCATTTATGACATTGTCCTTTATGGCTTTACCGGTAATCCCTTCTCTAAAAATAACTGATCAAGGTTTATTTGATATTGATGAAAATAAATTTGTTTCCCTTGGAATAGAGGATTAAGGAAAGAGGAGGTGTTAAAGAGGGATTATTTTGATAAGTTATATGGTGTTGTTTTGGTAAGTGAATTCTACAAACATAAGGAGGGAATTTAATGAACGGGAAGAATCAGGAAGGTATTCTAGAAAGTGTTTTTAATCTTAAGGAAAACAATACTGATGTGAAAACCGAAGTAATTGCTGGTTTTACAACATTTATGACAATGGGGTATATTATATTTGTAAACCCAAGCATACTTAGTGATGCAGGAATGCCTTTCAATGGAGTATTTATTGCTACAATTGCTGGTATTATCTTAGGTACTTTAGCTATGGCATTTTTAACTAATTATCCTTTTGCTCTAGCTTCAGGAATGGGTCTAAATGCTTTCTTTGCTTACTCAGTAGTTATTGGAATGGATGTACCTTGGCAGACTGCTTTAGGAATAGTATTTATAGAAGGTGTTTTATTTATTTTACTAAGTGTTACACCGGTTCGAAAGAAAATAGTTAATGCAATCCCAATGGGACTTAAAACTGGTATTAGTGCAGGTATCGGCCTTTTCATAGCTTTTATTGGACTACAAAATGCTAATATAGTTGTTGCTGATCAAGCAACTTTAGTAGCCATGGGAGATTTAATGTCAGGTCCTGCTTTAGTCGCACTCGTTGGTTTGATTATTACTGGTATATTATATGCTATGAAAATTAAAGGAGCTCTCTTATGGGGTATTTTAATTGCGACTGCTTTTGGCTGGACAAATGGAGTAACCCCCGCATTTAATGGCTTTTTTGCGATGCCTAAAATGGGGGATTGGAACCAAGTATTATTCCAATTAGATATAGCCTCTGCTTTAAGATTAAGTATGGTCGGAGTCCTATTATCATTTTTATTTGTTGACTTATTTGATACTGCCGGGACTTTAGTTGGTGTAAGTCAACAGGCAGGATATTTAGATGACAATGGTGACTTACCAAAGGCAAGTAATGCATTATTAGCAGATGCTGTAGGTACTACTGGTGGAGCTCTATTTGGTACCAGTACTGTTACTACATATATTGAGTCTGCTTCTGGTGTTGCTGAAGGTGGTAGAACAGGTTTAACAGGTGTAGTTGTTTCAATACTTTTCTTTTTAGCCTTGTTTTTTAGACCACTAGTTGGTCTTGTGCCAGGTGCCGCAACTGCTCCTGCTTTAATAATTGTAGGTACAATGATGATGTCTAATGTAACTAAGTTGGACTGGGATGACTTCACTGAAATCCTACCTGCTTTTGTTACTATGATAGCAATGCCTTTAACCTACTCTATTTCAAATGGTATTGCTTTAGGATTTATAATTTATCCCTTAGTAAAATTATTTACAGGTAAAGGTGAAGACGTTCACTGGATAGTATATGCTTTAGGTATTGTCTTTGTGGCTTATTTCTTATGGTTAGTATAAAAACTTAGATTATTATCTGATTGAGGTTAATAATTAAAAAGATAATATAAAGGGGAGGGGAACTCCCTCCCTTTTTAACTAAAGAGGTGTGTAATAATGTATACGGCTATAATTCTTGCAGCTGGAGAAGCTGATCGGATGGGAAAATTAAAACAATTATTACCCTGGAAAGACAAAACTATTTTAGAAACGATAATTGATAATGTGTTGGCGAGTAAAAATATTGATGATGAGATCAGGGTGGTCTTAGGTGCTGAAGCAAAGAGGGTAAAAAAGAAAATAGATTATTATGAAGATGAACGCTTTAGAATCAAAGAAAACCCTGATTATAAAAAGGGAATGAGTTCTAGTTTAAAAACAGGAATAGAGGATTTATCAGAAAACACAAAATATTTAGTAATATTTTTGGGAGATCAACCATTGATAACACCTGAGATTTTTGATAAGCTAATAAATAGATTTGAGGAAACTTCCTCAGAGATAATGTTACCAAGTTATAATGGAAAACCAGGGCATCCAGTAATAATAAGTACTGAGTTTTTACCTGAAATAAAGAAATTAGATGGTGCTATGGGATTAAAACCATTTTTAGATGAACATGAGGATTTAGTAGATCATTATTCCATTAATGATAAGAAAGTGATTATTGATCTTGATTATTATGAGGATTACCAATATTATAAAAATAAGTATGATTAGGATGAAGTCGGATGAAATTAAATTATAAATTATGGTTAGAAGAAAATGAAAAAAAATTATTTGGTGATGGACCTGCTGATATTTTAAGGCTTGTTGATCAACTAGGTTCTTTAAGCAAAGCGGCAGCGGAAATTAATATGTCCTATAGTCAAGCTTGGCAACTTATAGATTCATTAGAAAAAAAATTAGGTTTCAAATTATTAGAGAAGCAAGTTGGAGGTTCCGAAGGTGGGGGTTCAACTTTAACAAAAAAAGGCCGTTTACTGATGGATACTTTTTTAAAATTCCGCAGTGAGGCTAGACGTGAAATGTCAAAACTAGAAACAAAGTATTTTGATGATGATTTTAAGAAAAAATTAAAAGAATAAAATTTTTAAATTCGTTATATGAGGTCACATATAACGTATCATACAAGGAGGCTTCTTAATGAAATTTCACACTAAAAAATTTACATTACTTTTTATTTTAATTCTAGTATTTAGTTTAACAATTTCTTCTACAGTTTTTGCGGAAAAGGTAGTTACAGACATGGCAGGTAGAAAAGTAGAAGTTCCAGATGAGGTTAATAAAATTGTTACCACTTATCGTTCGGCTACTCAATTTGTTTTTTGTTTAGGAGTTCAAGATAGGTTAGCAGCTTCAGATTTAAGCTTTGAAAAAGTTTCATTATTCCAAAAGTTATATGATGGAGAAAAATTACCAAACGTTGGATCTAAAAATAGAGGTATTAATATAGAACAAATTTTAGAGGTTAATCCGGATTTAGTTATCCTATTTCCACACAATATAGGTCCAGAAGTTGCCAAAAAACTTAAAGATTATAATATAGCTTCAGTTATAATTAAACCTGAAAGCTATGAACAAATAAAGGAGACTACCAGAATATTGGGTAAAGCTATTGGAGTAGAAGAGCGAGCAGAAAAAGTAATTGACCAATATGATAAGATAATCGATATTGTAAATAAGAGAGAAATAAAAGATAAGAAAAAAGTATATTTTGCTAATTCTGAACTTTTAGATACGGTGGGCAAGGGAATGTTACAGACAAGTATGACTGAATTAGCCGGTGGAATTAATCCTGCTAAAAACGTAAAGTCAGGATTTATTAAAACTTCTTTAGAAGAATTATTAAAATGGAATCCAGAATATATTGTAGTTTCTCAATATTACAGTGGTTCGGTTCAAGACTTATTAAATAGGCCCGAACTGCAGGAACTGAAAGCTATCAAGAATGAAAATGTATATAGGTTTCCTTCAAAAGTGGAACCTTGGGATTTTCCAAGTCCATCCTCCTATTTGGGTATTATCTGGTTAGCTGAAAAATTATACCCAGAAAAATATGAAGATATAGATGTTCAGCAAGTAGTTGAAGAATATTACAATACACTTTATGATAAAAGTTATGAAGATTTAGGCGGCGGTTCGCTATAATATTAATAAATTGAAGGTGAAAAAGATGGTAGAAGTAGAAAATTTAAGTTTTTCTTATGAAAATACTAAAGCAATCAAGGATATAAACTTTAAAATTCAAAGGCAAGAATTTGCCTGTTTACTGGGTGCTAATGGTTCTGGTAAAACAACTATATTGAAATGTTTAAATGGAGTTTTACAAAAGGACAAAGGAAAAATTAAAATAGATAATACGGATTTAGATGACTTAAATCAAAGAGAAGTTGCGCAATTTATTAGTATGGTACCTCAGGAGCATTCTGTTGTATTTTCTTATCAGGTTCTAGATGTTGTTACAATGGGAGTAACTCCTTATTTAGGTTTTGGGAAGATGCCTTCCAGTGAAGATTTTGATAAGGCGATGTCCATTTTAGAAAAACTTGATATTGAGTATTTGGCCAATAGACAATATAATCAGTTAAGTGGTGGAGAAAAACAATTAGTTTTAATAGCTAGGGCCTTAATGCAAGATACTGGTTATCTGATTATGGATGAGCCTACCTCACATTTGGATTTTAAAAATAAAAATCTTTTAATGAGAGAGATAAGAAAGTTAACTCAAAACAGTAATACAGGTGTAATCATGGCCTTGCATGACCCAAACTTAGCTATGAAATACTGTGACAAAGTCATAATAGTAAAGGACGGTAATATCATGGCTGACGGGGATACAAAGCAAATTATGACAGGTGCTAATCTTGGTCAAGCTTATGATATTGATATAAAAATTAATGAAAAAGCAAGAGGAATTGAGATAGCCCTTCCCGAAATATAATATTAATGGGAAGGGAGTTTTTTTATTTTGGAATATAAAAATACTATTGTTTCTGGATTCAAAAAATCAATACCGGTTATTATAGGTTATATTCCTATTGGAATTAGCTATGGAATCTTGGCTTTAAATACTGACCTATCCCCATATGTAATTATAGGTATGTCAGCATTTGTATTTGCAGGTTCCTCTCAATTAATTGCGGTAAATATGTTAACAGCACAAGCGGCTATTATACCAATTATTATGACCACATTTCTAGTAAATTTAAGACATATATTGATGAGTGCTTCTTTAAGTTTACATTTTAAAAAAACCCCCTCAAGATTACTTCCTTTAATTGGGTTTGTAATTACTGATGAATCATTTGCAATTGGCAATACACTTTTAAAAGAAAGAGAAAATAAGGGTTTGTTTTTCCTTTCGATGGGGCTTAGTGCTTATCTAGGATGGGTACTTAGTTCCTTGGTTGGTGTTTTAATAGGTCGGTACATATTAAATTTCGAAATTCCTGTAATTGATTTTGTTTTACCTGCGATGTTTATAATATTGCTTATTATGCAGATTCGCGATAAAATGGATGTAGTGGTTTCAGTTTTAGCTGCTATTTTATCTATAATTTTCTTTTTCATATTTCCTGGAAATTGGAATATAATAATAGCGACACTTACTGCAGCAGTTATAGGGGTGATAGTAGAAAATGCAGTCTAAATATATATTTATGATTTTAGGTATGACATTGGTTACTTATATACCCAGAATGCTGCCCGTAACTTTATTATCTAAAGTAAAATTACCCGATACAATAGTAAGTATTTTGAAATATGTTGGTCCTGCGATTTTAGCTTCATTATTAGCGCCCGCTTTATTTATAACTGATGGTTCACTTAACATTTCCTTATCTAATAATTATTTATTGGCGGCAATTCCTACCTTTTTCACAGCTTATTTTTCAAGAAGTATTTTCACAACAGTATTTTTAGGTATGTTTTATTTATATATTCTAACATTAATTTAAAACGAGGTGAAATTATGGAAATTAAAATTGATTTATTTAGTGATACGGGAACAAGACCTTCTGATGAAATGCGAGAGTTTATGGCAAAAGCAGAGGTTGGGGATGAACAATTATTCGAAGACCCCAGTGTTAACAAACTAACTGAAATGGCGGCAGATATTTTAGGCAAAGAGGAAGCCATTTATTTACCTTCCGGCTTAATGGCAAATCAAATATCATTTGCTGTTCACTGTAATCCAGGAGATGAAATAATTATGGATGAAAGTGCTCATCCAATTCATTATGAAGGTGGAGCTACTGCTATAATTAGTGGGGCTTCAATAAGATCTGTTGAAGGTAAAAGAGGAATTTTTAATTTAGAACAGTTTGAAAAAGCCGTAAGGACTAAAGATTATCATGATCCTCAAAGTAAGCTGTTGTCAATTGAGCAGACTTCCAATTTGGGAGGGGGGACAATTTGGTCCTTAGAGCAAATAGAAGAGCTTACAGATAAAGCTCATGAGTTGGGTTTAAAAACCCATATGGATGGGGCTAGGCTATTTAATGCAGTAGCCGCTACAGAAATTAGTGCTCAAAGATATGCTGCTAATTTTGATTCGGTATGGTTTGATTTAAGTAAAGGATTAGGAGCTCCTGTAGGTTCAGTATTGGCAGGTTCTAAACAGTTTATAAATGAAGCTAGATATTGGAAACAGAGATTAGGTGGAGCAATGAGACAAGCTGGTATTATTGCTGCTGGTGGTATTTATGCCCTCAAAAATAATCTTGAAAGGCTTAAAACCGATAATGACAACGCAAAACTTTTAGCTGAAGAACTGGCAAAGATTCCGGCTGTTGAGATTGATCCTTCTACTGTTGAAACTAATATTGTAATATTTAAAATAAAAGGAGAAGAATCAGCAGAAATTGCAGAGAAATTATTAGAGGATGGATTGAGAGTAAGTGTTTTACATGATAAAATTAGGGCAGTTACCCACCTAGATGTTAAAAAAGAAGAGATATTTCAGGCTATAGATATATTTAAAAAACACCTGACATAACAGGACTTTCATAAATATTGTGAAAATTTACAAAATAACAACATAAAATCTGACATTTGTACCAATGAAAATTTCTACAAAAATGTGATATGCTGAAATGTATAATTAAATGCACGTAGTATAAAAAAAATAGACACATCCCGGTAACCTCCTTTATAATGTTAGTAACTAGCCAAACAAAACAAGGAGGCACCGACATGTGTCAAAATAATTATAACACAACTGG
>JAIPEX010000087.1 GCA_021736945.1 Halanaerobiales bacterium
GTTGCTCGTAGTGGTATCAAATAAAAATAGCATAAAAAATATTCTTTATTTATCCCATCTATATGAGGTGGGATTATTTTTTTGCTTGACATTGAGAATCATTTTCATTATAATTTAATTAAGATGATTAAAATACTAAGAATAATTACATATAGGAGGCTGTACTATGACATTAGCAGAAATAAACAGAGGCAGTGATTTTAAAGTGAAAAGAATACCTGATGATATGATAAGGGTTCAGACCTTAAGAATGGGAATATCAGAAGGCTCAAAATTAAATTGTAATGAAAAAATACCTGGAGGACCTATAATTGTAAAGCGAAACTATCAGGAAATAGCTATTGGGAGAAATTTAGCAAAAGATATAGAAATAGAAGTATTTACTGAAGGAAGTGATTGATTTGGAATGCTGTAGCAATTTAGAACAGATAGATATTGATCCAAATAAAAATAAAATAGTATTGGTAGGAAATCCAAATGTCGGGAAATCAATATTTTTTAATTATTTAACTGATACATATGTTTCGGTTTCAAATTATCCAGGAACGACATTAGATATAAGTTCTGGAAATTATAAAGATAACATAGTTTTAGATACCCCGGGTGTTTATGGAGTTTCTTCATTTAATGACGAAGAAAAAGTAGCCCGGGATATTATTTTGTCTGCGGATATTGTCATTAATGTTGTAGATGCAGTTCATTTAGAGCGAGATCTCTTTTTGACTCAACAATTAATAGATATGGGTAAAAAAGTAGTTGTTGCATTAAATATGATGGATGAAGCAAAAAAGAGAGGTCTAAATATTAATATAGAAATATTAGAAAAGGAACTTGGTATAAAGGTTGTTCCCACTGTTGCGACTAAGAAAAAGGGTTTTTCTGATTTAGAAAAGAGTCTTGATAAAGCTCAAAAAGGTAAAGTCAGTTTAGAACAAGACATGGAAAAAGAACTAAATAATATAAATAAAAATGTAGGGAATAGAGCAGATAGTTTACTGATTTTAGAAGGTGACCAGAACGTAGCGTCCCTTCATAATATGGAGCCAAGAGAAAATAGAGAAAAAGTTTATATGCAAAGACGTAATAAAGTTAATGATATAGTAGAAAAAATAATTACTAAAGAAGAAACAAATAACAGTATTGGAGATAAGATTGGTTCATTATTATTAAGACCTTTAACAGGAATTCCTATTTTGTTGTTTATATTATACCTGTTATATCAATTTATAGGTGTTTTTGTTGCGCAGACTTTAGTAGGGGTTACAGAAGAGATGATAATGATTGAAATATATCAACCATTTATTATAGATTTGGTTTCAAGATTTATTGCTCCTCAAAGTTTAATCGGAAAAATATTAATTGGGGAATTTGGCGTTCTTACAATGACTGTAACCTATATATTTGGTTTGCTTTTACCTTTGGTTGCAGGTTTTTATTTCTTCTTATCACTTTTAGAAGATTCAGGTTATATGCCAAGAATAGCCGCATTAGTAGATAGAGGGCTGACTTATTTAGGTTTAAATGGAAGAGCTATAATCCCTATGTTGTTAGGTTTTGGATGTGTAACTATGGCAACTGTAACTACTAGATTATTGGGCTCAAAAAGAGAAAAGATAATTGCGATATTTTTACTAGGATTAGCTATTCCCTGTTCAGCTCAGTTAGGAGTAATAGCTGGCTTAATAGCTCCTTTAGGATTCAAATATTTTGTAATATATGTAATAACAATCTTTTTGGTTTACGCATTAGCTGGAACATTTTTAAATAAAGTATTACCAGGTGATTCCACTGATCTTTTGATTGATTTACCACCAGTTAGAGTTCCAGAAATTAAAAATATTTTTAAAAAAACATATTTAAAATCTAAATATTTCATTGTTGAAGCTGGACCAATTTTTGCGGGTGGAGCAGTAGGAATCACTCTATTAAAAGAGGGTGGTATTTTAGAATGGATTGAAAATGCTGTTGCTCCTTTTATTGTAGGTTGGCTTAAATTACCTAAAGAAGCCACTGAAGCTTTTATTATGGGAATTATAAGAAGAGACTTTGGTGCAGCTGGGTTAAATTCATTAGCTTTAACTAATGATCAAACATTGGTGGCATTAATAGTGATAACACTATTTGTTCCTTGTATTGCTGCTATGTTAGTTATGATCAAAGAACAGGGGATTAAACAAGCAGCAATGGTTTGGTTAGGTAGTTGGATTGCTGCATTTACTGTGGGAGGAATTGTCGCATTATTTATTTAAAGGAGGATTTTCATGGAGTGTACTACTGATGGAAAAAGAATATGTCCAACCTGTAATAATGAAATAAAAGATCCGGATCTTATGAAATGTCCTCGTTGTAATAGTCTTTTAATACTTAAGTGTTCGGAATGTAAAAAATGCAGTTTCTTTAAAAAAATGTAATTATAAGATAAATATAAAGCGTAGTATTTTACTTGATTATATCAAATATATATAATATAATAATCTCGGATGACATCTTTCAAAGAGTCATACTTGTGAGATTAAATATTTAATTGGATGTCAAATAATTACTACCTGGATCCTAAATTGGACCGGGATAGGAGGATTCAAAAATGAATTTATCAACCCGTAAAATAGTAATTTCAGGAATGTTAGGTGCTATTTCGATTATCTTAGGGGCAACTGGCTTAGGACTAATTCCAGTGCCTACTCCAGCAGGACATGCAACTATAATGCACGTTCCAGTAATTATAGGAGCTGTTTTAGAAGGTCCTGTAGTTGGATTTTTTATAGGCTTAATATTTGGGATATTTAGTTTTATAAGAGCGACAAATCCAATTTTTGCTGATCCATTAATAGCAGTTGTACCCAGATTATTTATAGGTTTAGGTTCTTATTATATTTATTTACTATTAAAAAGATATAATATCAGTTTTGCACTTATTTCTGCTGGTGTAATAGGAACAGTGATTAATACTGTGTTTGTATTAGGTTTAGCTGTATTAAGAGGTTATTTGCCTTATAAAGCTGCTTTGTCTGTTGCTTTTTTACATGGGATTCCCGAAGTTATATTAGCCGCTTTAATTGTAGTAATTGTTGGGAAAGCAATTTTAAGTATGCAGACTAATGAAGGTAAAATAGGTTAGAGAAATTTATAATAATAAGTATATAATATCATTAATTATATAAAAGGCCCTTGAATGAGGGCTTTTTTCTATGTTAGGAGTTGAGTGGATTATGAGTATTATGGTAATAGGTGATTGTGTAATAGATTATTATCCTGATTTAGAAAAAATATTAATAGGAGGCAGTGGGTTAAATACTGCTGTATATTTGAAACAAAAAGGAATTAATACAGATATTATGGGAGTAGTAGGTAAGGACAAAAATGGGGAAAAGATATTAAATTACTTAAAAAATAATGACTTTGACCTTAGTAATATGATAAAAAAAGACGGCAAAACAGGCATAGCATATATAGAAAAAGTGGGGAATGATTATCAGATAAAAAAGGTAGATGAGGGTGTAAAAGGGAGTTATAAATTTCATAAAGACGAAATTAAAAAAGTTAAAAATTATGAATTAGTACATACTAATATTTACACTCACTCTTTAGACTACCTTCCTTTATTAAAAGCTAATAATAAAAAGGTTAGTTTTGATTATTCTTTTAAAATAGATTTAGAAAAATTAAAACTTTATGAAAAGTATATAGATATTTTGTTTGTAAATAAAAAAGATGTCACTAGGGCTTTTCTATCAACATTGAAGACATATGAAATTGATTATATTATTATAACTTCAGGAGAAAAAGGTTTTACAGTCATATATAATGACCAAGAATTCTTTAAAAATCCAGTTGGTAATGATATTATAGATAGTACAGGAGCAGGAGATACTTTAATAGGAGAATTTTTAGCAGGATTACATAATAATAGTGATTTAAAAACCATAATAGACAAGGCAGCAGAACAGGCTCATCGAACTTGTTTGTCGTTGGGAGCGGCTCATATTGTTTAAAAAAGTTGGGTTGTGTGATATACCTCATAGAACTATATATAAGATGGCTATATAATAATTATTGTAGTAAAATATAAATCGCAAACAAATTAAAGGGGGATTATTTATATGTCAATGTTCTGTTATCAATGTCAAGAAGCAGCTGGAAATGAAGGCTGTACAGTAAAAGGAGTTTGTGGCAAGACTGATGATGTAGCAAATCTCCAAGATTTATTGGTTTATTTATTAAAAGGTGTTTCATTTTATGCAGAAAAGGCAAAAGAAGTGGGAGTAAACTTGGACCAAAAAACAGGTCCATTCATTATGAAAAAGTTATTTACAACTATAACTAATGCCAACTTTGATGCTGAAAGATTTGAAGAAATGATAGATGAAGCATTAGAATTAAGAGAAAGTGTTAAAAATGAATTCATGGAAGCCTATAAAGAAAAAAATGGTAAAGAATATGATGGTGAATTGCCAGAAGCAGCAACTTGGACAACTGATAATGTAGATGAATATTATCAAAAAGGTGAAGAAGTTGGTGTACTTAGTACAAAAGATGAAGACATAAGATCACTTAGAGAACTTATAACATATGGTGTAAAGGGTATGGCTGCCTATGCTGACCATGCTTATATACTTGACGAAAGCGACCTAGATATCTTTGAATTTATGCAGAGAGCTTTAAAGTCTACTTTAGATGATAGTCTTTCAGTAGATGATTTGGTTAATCTTGTAATGGAAACAGGAGATTATGCAGTTCAGACTATGGCTTTATTAGATAAGGCAAATACTGAAAATTACGGTCATCCAGAGCCAACTGAAGTTAATCTAGGTGTTAATGATAGACCAGGTATTTTAGTTAGTGGACATGATTTAAAAGACTTAGAAGAAATTTTAGAACAGACTAAAAATGAAGGTGTAGATGTTTATACTCATGGTGAAATGTTACCAGCAAATTCTTATCCTGCATTTAAAGATTATGATCACTTCATAGGAAATTATGGGAACTCCTGGTGGTTGCAAAAAGAAGAATTTGATAAGTTCAATGGACCAGTTCTTTTAACTACTAATTGTCTTGTTCCACCTAAAGAGTCCTATAAAGATCGTGTATATACTACTGGTTCTGCAGGTTTTTCTGGTGTATCTCATATTGAAGGTCGTCCAGAAGGCGGACAAAAAGACTTTTCTGAAATAATAGAACATGCTAAACAATGTGATTCACCAACAGAATTAGAAACAGGTACTATTCCTGGTGGATTTGCTCATGAATCAGTTATGGGTGTAGCAGATAAAGTTATAGAAGCCGTTGAAAATGGAGACATTGAAAGATTTGTAGTTATGGCAGGTTGTGATGGTAGACATAAAACAAGGGAATATTACACAGATGTAGCTAAAGAATTACCAGAAGAAGCAGTCATTTTAACTGCTGGATGTGCTAAGTTTAGATATAATAAACTTGATTTAGGAGATATCGGTGGAATTCCTAGAGTATTAGATGCTGGTCAATGTAATGACTCCTATTCATTAGTTGTTATTGCTCAAAAATTAGCAGAGGCAATGGGAGTAGA
The DNA here is from genome assembly GCA_021736945.1 of Halanaerobiales bacterium. Lineage (GTDB taxonomy): Bacteria > Bacillota > Halanaerobiia > Halanaerobiales > M55B127 > M55B127. Next base: position 5,546 of record JAIPEX010000087.1, read on the forward strand.
CGATATAAATGATCTTCCTATTTCTTATGATATAGCTTGGTATGAGCAAAAAGCAGTAACTGTATTACTTGCCCTATTAGCTGTCGGAGTTAAAGGAATTAGGTTAGGACCTACACTTCCAGCTTTCTTATCAGAAAATGTAGTAAAAGTATTAGTAGAAAACTTTGATATAAAACCAATTGGTGAAGTAAAAGAAGATGTAGAAAAAATCATGGCTGGAGAGTAAAGAGAACAAAAATATGTTTTATCATTATTCAGAAAAATAATTATATAGAGGAAAAAGCCTTAGCCCAAAATAGTATGGGTTAAGGCTTTTTTAAATTAAATATAAAATATTTTAATTCATTATTCTAATGAAGACCAATCACCTGTTTTCAAATTAATCTTTATTTCTAAGTCATCTGGTTCTAAATCTTGATAAAGGGATGACAATAAATTTTTATAAAAACTATATACAAATTTAGACCACGTGTTGAGTCCTTCAATATTAAGAGAAGTTGGAGCTTTTTCATTACCCTTATAATGAGCTATGATTGCATCTGCAGCTTTACTTGAAATTTTTTCTTGACTGTATGAGTTTAAATGGAATTTTTTTAGTTTTGCTAATGCCATGCTTTTTACTCTATCTCTTACTATTTTTTTGGTATACTTTGTAAAATCATCGGAAAAGGAAGGGAGTTTTTTAATATATCTGCTGTTTACAATCATTTCATTATTATTTATTTTAATTACGCGAAAAGCATTGGGATAGCCAATTAAGGAAGAAGTTTCAATATCATAAATAAATGAAGTATTATCAAAATCTTTTTTAACTATATCTTGAGCATGGTGGTGTCCTGTAAATATGATATTCAAATTTTGGTGTGCAAAATCTGAAGATACTTTTTCAAAGTCATCAATGATATAATTAGAAAAGTATTTTTGTTGACCTTTATAGTGCTCTAAAATACTGTGATGTATAGCTCCAAAAACAACTTTGTTATCATTGCTTGCTTTATTTAAAATATCATTAATCCATTTTCGTGTGTTTTTTCTTATTCTCCCATTGCAAACGTGATAGTTTTCTTTGCTATTATAGATACAGCTATCAATCATTAAAAACCATAAATCCTTGACAGGTTCTATAACATAACTTAATGAGTTATTATCCTTATAAATTGCTTGCTTATATCCAAAATTATTATATATTTCCCTAAATAATTTTGGTGTAACTATCTCACGAGAAAATTCTTTCATATTATAATTTTTAGTATTAAATCCATCGTGATTGCCAGGAATAATAAATATATTTATACCATTTTCAGGGAATCTTTGTAAAATCTTTGCTACAGTTTTATGACTTTTGATATCTCCAGAATCAGTTAAATCACCTGTCAATATTACAAAATCAATGTTATCCATTTTTATAATTTCTTCAACTGTTCTTTCCAATATTTCAGTACTTAATCTTAAGAATTTTCTTTCTTCTGCACCATATTTTTGATATAGAGATGATTTTTCATTATTGATTATTTCAAATACATGGGTATCTGTTATTACCGCAAATTTTGTTTCTGGGTAGGATAAGTATTTTTCTTTTTGTACAGCACTTGCTTGAGAAGAAAGTAGAAAAATAAAAAAACCAACCATAATAAATAAAAAGTAGATTGCTATTACAGTTGGTGTGGGATTAAAAGAAAAATTTTTAAAAAGATATTCAGTTTTCAACATTTTATAAGCCCCCATACTGTTATTAGATATAAATGAAAATCTAATATCTAATTATTTAAACCAAGATAGATAAAATTAACTAATTCTTTTTTGGCTTTACCATAGTCGTAATCTTCATCATATTTTATTCTAACAGTTACTCCATGGGTGGCATGTAAAATAGCACTTGCAATAATTGAAGGATCTACATCTCTGACTTTGTTTTTTTTAATTTCATTTTCAATTAGTTCAGTGAATGTTGATTTGAAATTTTTCATATATAATCTAATTATTTCTGATTTTTTATTATCTTCTATCATCGATGTTTTTATTAGCAGTTCGCTTATTTTAGGGTATGTTTTTAAAAAATCAAAATGGTAATCAAAAAAGAGAATCAATTTATTTTGTAAGTCAATATCTTTTTCTTTTAAACTATTGATCAATTCAATTTTTTCATTTAATTTATCCCTTAAAACATAATCAAGAATTTCATATTTATTTTCAAAGTTTTCTTTTGTTTTGTATTTAACATTTTCATCTATTAAATCTATGTCTATTTCTTCAAAGGAATATTTATTAAATAAATTAATGAACTCTTTTGAAATAACATCTTTTTCATTCATTTTTTCTTCACCTCTAGATTTATTGTTAAATCTATTATAATATTTATTAATAAATATTAATATGAATTATATCACACTAGTTCATTAATTTTTCAAGTTTGTCCATACTATTTATGATTATTTTTTTGCGTGAAGTGGTAATTATACCTTCTTTTTCTATATTTTTTAGTGTTCTTGAAACAGTTTCACGGGTTGTCCCTATCATGTTCGCTAATTCTTTTTGTGTTAAAAATAATGAAATAGAGACTTTGTTTTCTTTATTTTTATTACCATGTCTTTCCCCAAGATGATATAATAAGCTGGCCAGACGGCTCTTGCTATCTTTTAGTCCGAAATCTCTAATATTTTGTTGAGCTCTCCTTAGCCTTCTGCTCATTACTTTCATAACTTTAACAGTAATTTGTGGATGATTTAAAAATATTTTAGATAATTTATGACTATTTACTGCATATACCTCTACATTGCTAAGGGAAATTGCTGTAGCTGGATAGTTGTCTTTATCAAAAACTATAACCTCAGCTAACAGATCATCTTTTTTAAATATATTTAAAATTTGCTCATCACCATTTTGATCCATCTTAAGCATTTTGACTTTTCCTTTTTTAATTATATAAATATATTCTCCCCGTTCTCCTTCGAAGAATATGATTTCATCCTTTTTAAATCTTTTTAAACTTGTAATATTCTCAATAATACTTAATTCCTCTTTATTTAAGTGGGAAAAATAGGGAACATTTGTTAAATCAATCATTTTTTCACCTCTTTTTATATTACAAAGATTTAAAACCAAGAAAGCCCAGTTGATGTATCGGCGGTGATGAATTGGTTTATTTAATGGTTGATTAAATATCAATCATTAAATTTGTCTTTATGCTTTTGAAATAAAAGTTCTAAAGCCTCATCATATAGTTTAGATTTAGGTATTCGAGTTTCTTCAT
>JAIPEX010000088.1 GCA_021736945.1 Halanaerobiales bacterium
GGGCCTCTGTTGGCCTTGTAGATAGAATATTTACCAGGGTCGGTGCTAGTGATGACCTTACAACCGGTCAAAGTACTTTCATGGTTGAAATGAATGAAGTTTCTAATATAGTTAATAATGCAACTGAAAAAAGTTTAATTATATTAGATGAAGTAGGTAGAGGTACTTCTACTTATGACGGTGTTAGTATTGCCTGGGCAGTCACAGAGTATATCAATGATCCAGAAAAGATCGGGGCTAGGACCCTTTTTGCAACCCATTACCATGAATTAACTGAACTTGAAGAAAAACATGATGGTATCAAAAACTATAATGTCCTTGTAGAAGAAGATGAAAAAGGAGTCCATTTTCTATATAAAATCGTGCCTGGACAAGCAAACCAAAGCTATGGAATTGAAGTAGCAAGGTTAGCAGGTATTCCACAGGAGATAATTATTAATGCAGAAAGACTTTTAAAGAAGTTAGAATCACAAAACAATCAGGAAAAAATGACTTATAATACAAAGAAAAAAGAAACTCAAAAACAAAAAGAACAACTCGAGTTATTTAAAACAGAAAGTGAATTAGAGAAAAAAGTCAAAGATTTTGATATTTTAGATGTTACACCTATGGAAGCTATGAACTTTCTTTACGAAATCAAAAAAGATCTTAAAGAGGAAGATTAATATGAGGGATATAATACAGTTACCAGAAACTGTGGCCAACCAAATATCAGCAGGTGAAGTTATTGAACGACCTGCTTCTGTTGTGAAAGAATTGATCGAAAACGCAATTGATGCCAACAGTGAAAACATAACAATCAAAATAAAAGACGGGGGGAAAGAAAAAATACAGGTCATTGACGATGGTACTGGAATCAAACCAGACCAAGTCGAACTTGCCTTTTCCCGCTATGCTACTAGTAAAATAGAAGATGCTGACGACCTTTTTTCACTATCTTCACTTGGATTTAGAGGTGAAGCACTTGCTTCAATTTCTTCTATATCCAAGGTCGAAGTGATTACAAGACATCAAGATGAAATGAAAGGTAAAAAGTTGGTAATTGAAGGTGGGGAAATAAAGGAAAATACAACAGTTGGTGCCCCTGTTGGTACTAATATTACTGTAACTGATATCTTTTTCAACACACCAGCTCGCTATAAATATATGAAAACTACCCGAACTGAATTTCGCCACATCAGCAACATATTAAACAAAGAAGTTATTTCTTTTCCCGGTATTAACTTTAAATTTTATCATGATGGTAAAAAATTACTTGATACTCCAGGTAATGGTAAAGTAAAAGATACTATTTATAGTGTATTCGGAAAGGAAATGACCAATAATCTTATATATATTGAACATGAAGAACAATTTGTTAAAATACAGGGCTATATAGGCCATCCATCTTTTAATCGTTCTTCACGTATCCATCAATACTTTTATGCAAACGGGCGTTCAGTCGAGAGCAATCTATTATCTAAAGCCGTCGAAAACGGTTATAAAGGGTATCTCGACAAAAACAAAAACCCAATAGCATTTATCTTTATTGATTTAAACCCTATTTTAGTAGATGTGAACGTACATCCTACTAAAAGAAGGGTGAAATTTAGCCGCTATCAAACGATAATGGAAGTTATTCAAAAAGCGGTAAAAACAAAACTAAATTCAATTAATACAGTTAAAAATATAAGCTTTAAAGGACAAAACGAGAATAATAAAAACCAAGTTAAAACTGATAATAAACAAAGTAAAGATTCTTCCTATAACCAAAAGGATAAAACAAAAAAAGAATATAAAAAAGAACAACTTTTTAAAGAAAAAAGTTCAAAAAATTATAATAATCAAAGACCACGTACCTATATAAAAAACTATAATAACAAACGGGATGAAATAGACCTTGACTTAGAATTTGATTTTAAAATAACTAAAATATTCGGTCAACTCTATAATACTTACATCATGATAGAATCAGAAGAAGGCCTATATTTAATAGATCAACATAATGCACATGAGAAAATTATATTTAATGAAATTCTTGAAAAATACAATGATAATAAAACTATAAATACTCAATCTTTAATAACTCCAGTTAATATTGAACTAAGTAATACTGAAATGGATATTATAATGGAAAACCAGGAAACTTTTGAAAAACTAGGAATCTATTATGAACAGTTTGGGCCAAAAAGTATTATAGTTAATGAAATACCAACTTATTTAAAAGATCAAAATCAAAAACAGATTGTAAGGGATATTATTGATGAAATTATAAACAAAAATCAAAATGTGGAGAAATCTCAATTAATAGAAGAAGCGTTAAAATATGTAGCCTGCAGAAGTGCAGTCAAAGCAGGTGAACAGTTACCTAACAATCAAATTTCCTACATTGTTAATAATCTATTTAAACTTGAGAATTATGATAGATGTCCTCACGGCAGACCAATATTATTAATTCTCTCTAAGGACGAAATAGATAAGGAGATCGGTAGATAATGGCTAATAAATATGATAAAGTAGTAGCAGTTGTTGGTCCTACTGCAGCAGGCAAAACGGAACTTTCTTTAAAAATTGCTGAAGAGTTTGATGCAGAAATAATATCAGCAGATTCAATGCAAATCTATAAAGATATGGATATTGGAACAGCTAAAGTAAGTGAAGAAATACAAAACAGAGTTAAACATCATCAAATTGATATCATTACTCCTGAAGAAGATTATTCAGTTGCTGATTACCAAGAAGATGTAGATCCTATTATTGATAATGTCTTTCAAAAAAACAAATTACCACTTTTAGTAGGTGGTACTGGGTTATATATAAAAGCTGTTTTAGAAGGCTTTTCCTTACCTGATATGGACCCTGATGAAGACCTAAGGGAAAAGTTAAGAAAAGAAGCAAAGGAACATGGAAACAAATATGTCCATGACAAATTAAAAAATATTGATCCTAAATTAGCAGATAAACTACATCCCAATGATTTAAGAAGAGTTATTAGAGGAATTGAAATATATAAACTAACTGGCCACACTAAAACTTATTACAAGAAAAAACAAAAAGAAGCACCACCTAGACATCAAGCAGTAAAAATTGGCTTGACTAGAGATAGGAAAGAATTATATGATAGAATTAATAAAAGAGTTGACCTGATGATTGAAAAAGGTTTAATCGAAGAGGCAAAAGCTATCTTAAACAATTATGAACTAAAAGATAACTCTACTGCTCGCCAGGCAATTGGCTATAAAGAGTTATTTAATTACTTTAATGGAGAATACGACTTAAAAGAAGCAGTCAGATTAATAAAAAGAAATACTCGCCGTTATGCTAAAAGGCAACTAAGCTTTTTTAAAAGAGATGATTCAATTAAATGGTATAATCTATCAAAAATTAATAAAGAGAAACTCTTTAAAGAAGTGCTGAATTATCTGAAAAATAATCTTTAAATCAAGGGGGAAGCGAGAATGAAAAACAAAATCAATATCCAGGACACAATTTTAAACCATGTGAGAAAGAACAGTATCAATGTAAAATTATATTTAATGAATGGTGTACAGCTTAAAGGAAAAGTAGTTGGTTTTGATGATTTTACCATCCTTTTAGAAACTGATAATGATCTTAAAGTTATATATAAACATGCAGTATCAACTATTGAACCAAAGAAAAATATTAAAGATATTATTTTTAACCATAATAAGGAACGCAATAATGAAAGTTAAGTTTTTTAAGATGCATGGTCTGGGTAATGACTTTATCATGATAAATGATATTAAAGAAGAGCTAGATGATTATTCAAATCTAGCTAAAAAATTATGTGATCGTCATTTCGGGATTGGTGCTGATGGGATTATCCTTATCCAAAATTCCCAAAAAGATAAAGCTGATTTTAAAATGAGAATTTTTAACCCAGACGGCAGTGAAGCTGAGATGTGTGGAAATGGGATTCGTTGTTATGCTCATTACTTACATATCAATAATCTAACGGATAAAAATGCACTTACTATTGAAACCCTTGCTGGGTTAATAAAACCGGAAATTATAGAATATGGTCTTTATCAAAGCACTGTGAAAGTAAATATGGGTAAACCAGATTATTCTTTAGATAGACTTCATATAAACAAAAAAATCATTGATGCAAATATCGATAAACTCTTTAGTTATCCCTTAAAAATTGAGGATAAAGAATATATTATAAATGGAGTCTCAACTGGAAATCCACATGTTGTTATATATGTAAATAATTTAGACCAGATTAATGTAACAAAAATAGGGCCGAAAATAGAAGAACATCCCTTATTTAAAAAAGGAACAAATGTAGAATTTGCAGAAATTATTGATAAAAATAAAATAAATGTAAAAGTCTGGGAAAGAGGAGCAGGGGCCACACTAGCTTGTGGTACTGGTGCATGTGCTACTGCTGCTGTAAGTATAGCCCAGAATAGAGTAGAAAGAAACGTACAAATTAATTTACCAGGAGGACCTCTTCAAATATCTCAAAATGAAAAAGATGAAATGATGATGACCGGTCCTTCCACTTTTGTATTCAAAGGTGAAATAATGACAGGAGGAATGTAATTATGGAAAATTCAAATCGTATTAAAAATCTACCACCATATTTATTTGCTGAAATTGATAGAATGATTAATGAAGCTAAAGCAGATGGAATGGATGTAATTAATTTTGGTATAGGAGATCCAGATCAACCAACACCTGAAAACATAGTTAACAAGATGAAAGAAGCTATTCAAGATCCAACTACACATAGCTACCCTTCTTATGAGGGTCTAGCTGAATTTAGAACTGCAGTAAGCAGGAGATATAAAAAGAGATTTGATGTAGATTTAGATCCTGAAACTGAAGTTGTTTCATTGATTGGTTCTAAAGAAGGTATAGCACATTTACCGCTTTGTTATATAAATCCAGGTGATTCAGCACTAGTTCCAGATCCTGGATACCCGGTATATAAAACAAGTGTTCTTCTTGCAGATGGTAAACCTATTATGATGCCGCTTATAGAAGAAAATAATTTCTTGCCAGACTTAGATAATATTGAGGAAGAAGATGCCGAAAAAGCTAAAATTATGTATCTAAATTATCCCAATAATCCTACGGGTGCTATGGCCAGCTTTGAATTTTTTGAAAAAGTAATCGAATTTGCCAAAAAGTATAATATAATAATTGCTCATGATGCAGCTTATACAGATATCTATTTAGATGAGGAAGTCCCTCATAGTATCTTAGAAGTTGAAGGAGCAAAAGATGTTGCAATTGAATTTAATTCTTTATCTAAACCGTATAATATGACAGGATGGAGAATTGGTTGGGCCTGTGGAAAAAAAGATGTAATAGAATCCTTAGGTCGCTTAAAAACCAATATAGATTCTGGTATCTTTGAAGCTATTCAATATGCTGGTATTGAAGCCCTGTATAATTCTGAAGATAGTATTGAAGAAGTTACTAACTTATATAGAGAAAGAAGAGACCTGCTTGTTGAAGGTCTATCTGAATTAGGGTGGGAAATCAAACCCAATAAAGCTTCTTTTTATCTATGGATTGATGTACCTGAAGATATTGATTCATCTGAGTTTTCAAAGAAATTATTTAAAAAGACTGGAGTCTTCTTCACACCAGGTGTCGGTTGGGGAGATCATGGAGAAAATTTTTTAAGAATTGCCTTAACCGTTGAAATAGAAAGAATTAAAGAAGCTTTACAAAGAATTGAAGAAAGTGATTTTGTTTATAAATAATAGTTAAAAGAGGTTGATTATTATTAAAAGACATAAAATATTTTATATTGTTATTACAATATCTATATTACTTCTAATTTCATTTTCGGCCTCAGCAGCTGTTAAAGAACCTGATTGGTATGCACTTAAAGAAAAAAGCCAAAATATACTTGAAAATGAACCAAAAGATATAATGGCAAATTATAATTTAACAATTTCTCTAGTTAATTTAGGTGATATTAAAGCTGCTTATAATAATATAAATAAATTGGGTTCTGATTTTGAAGAAAAGTACTTTATAAAAAGGATAACTCCTTATTTATATGATATTGCGAAATATCAAGATAATATCCTTATATTGAATTATGCAGCTTTTTATGGTGTTATAGTAGAAGATTATAACTTTTCAATCAAATACTTCAATAAAATTTTAAAATTAACTCCTGAAAATTATAATATACGTAATTTTCTTTCCGCAAGTCACCTAGAATTAAAAGAATATGATATAGCCATAGAAGAAGCAAAAAAGGCTTTAGAAACAAAAGATAATGAATTTTCCCATCTATTATTGGGAGCAATCTATTATGAAAAAGGTAATGTTTTAAAAGCTTTAAATCAATTGTCAAAATCAGGTAGTTTAGGAAGAGAAATTTTAAATAATAATTAAATAGGAGCGCTGTCTATGTTATTTAATCAAAATGGTCAGTTAACTGAAACTATGTTTAATTATCCTGAAAATGATTATGAAGTATTTAGAGAAAAAGCTTTGAAATGTGAACGCTGTAATTTAAGAAGCACCTGTACTCAAGTAGTTATGGGAGAAGGATCATTAGATCATAAAATTATGTTTATTGGTGAAGGACCGGGTGCAAGCGAAGACAAGAAGGGTAGACCGTTTGTAGGACGTGCAGGGCGACTTTTGGATAAAATTTTGCAATCTGCGAACATAAAAAGAAATAACATATATATAACCAATATCGTAAAATGTCGTCCTCCTGAAAACAGAAATCCCACTGATAATGAAATGAAAGCTTGTTCCCCAATCTTAAAAACTGAAATTAAATACATAAATCCTAAAGTAATAGTACCTTTAGGATCAGTTGCATCACGATATTTAATTGATTCTAGTGTAAAAATAACAAAAGACAGGGGTAAATGGTATAACAAAGGAGATTTATACTTTTTACCAACCTTTCACCCTGCCTACTTATTAAGAAATGAAAATATGAAAAAGCCTGTCTGGAAGGATTTTAAAAAAATTAAAAAAGCTGTTGATAGAATAGAAGAACTTTATAATATTTAAAATTTTCTTTTATCAAAATTCCTGAAGAGACCTACAACTTTACCCATTAGTTTAACGTTTTTAACTAAAATCGGGTCATAGTTAGGATTTTCTGGTTTTAACTCTACATAATCTTCTCTTTTATAAAATCTTTTTACTGTAGCCCTGTTATCTATCAGGGCTATTACTATTTCTCCATTATTTGCTGTGTTTTGCTGCTGGGCAATAACATAATCTCCATCTTCAATTCCAGCGTTGATCATGCTTTCCCCATCAATTTCAAGCATAAATAATTTTTTACCTCTAACTTTAATAAAACTAGTTGGTACCGGAAAATAATCTTCTATATTTTCTTCAGCAAGGATAGGAATACCAGCTGTAACTCTCCCTACAATAGGAACATGAATCATTTCCTTATCAAAATTATCTGTAATATCTTTTTCCTTTTTTTCTTTATTTAAGATCTCAATAGCCCGAGGTTTGGAAGGATCTCTTCTTATATAATCTAATCTTTCTAAAGTTTTTAAATGATTATGTACAGATGCAGGTGACTTTAAACCCACTGCCTTACCAATTTCCCGAACAGAAGGGGGATAACCCTTTTGATCAATTTCTTCAACAATAAATGAATAAATTTCTCTTTGTCGCGGACTTAAGCTTTCTAAATCAGCCATAATTATTCCCTCCAGATAATACTTTAATATGTAAAATTTTTTACTACAAATTACTATTACTTCTTAAATTATAACACATGAAACCCCATAAAGCAAACAATCGTTCTAATTTATGACAATTTTATTTGACTTCAAACACTTGTTCTGCTATAATAATATATAGAACATACGTATTGGAGGTAGTTAAAATGTATAAAGGTAATGCGAAATTAACAAGACAAAATGAAAAAAAGGCTAAATACAGTAAGTTGCTTGTTTTAACAGTCATTATACTCTCCATGATACTATTAATTAGTGTCTTATCTTTCAAAGCAATGACAGAAAAAGAAATATATTATAAGGATATTGAAATCAAAAACGGGCAAACACTCTGGCAAATAGCCGAAAGTGAGTTCGGTAGTGATAGTAATATTCGAAAATATGTTTATCAAATAAAACAAATTAACAATTTAAATGATTCCAATTTATCTCCAGGACAAATAATTAAAGTTCCAATAGAAAAAGAAGTATAATTTTACTTTAACTTATAAATTGAATTGCGAAAATTTATAATACATCTTTTTAAAAAAGATAAATAAATTCCCCAATAGGATTGATAGTGAGTTCCATAAATAAAAAGAATAACTAATATCCATTGGAAAGTATACTTTATTAATTTAAAGTATACTTTATTTTTTTGTGATGCGATAATTTTTTTGTTTATATTAAAACAAAATTGTTTAATTTAGTTTTGAATAGTTTTAAAATTATATTATTTGAGGATGGAAGAGAAATATTTATTAGAAAAGTATAGGTTGATATTGAGTTATGGTGCAAAATAATTTTTAATTAATTTCGTAAAATACATATTTTACGAAATTATACCCTTTTTTTAACAAATATAGCCCAATTATACTTTAAAAACCTCTATATTTAGATTTTAATATTAATTAAGGTTGCTTTTAACTCTTGTAAGCAAATAAAATATATTTTCTGGAGGTTATTCAAATCAAA
>JAIPEX010000089.1 GCA_021736945.1 Halanaerobiales bacterium
AATCACTTCTGTTTTGCGATACAATAACATTATCCACCACCGCCATTTGATAGAATGTAACATTTTACCGAATCCATAAAATTATCATAAGTTATTTTTTTATGTTCTACAGACGGATCAACAGGCAGAATTATTAAATCGGGAACTCTAGTGTCAATAATATTATCAAGCATATTGATGTTATAAGTTATTTTTCGGCCTAAGATTATTGAATTTTCATCAACATCGAACATATTAAAAGCAAAGTATTTACCTATTGGATTCCAATATACTTCAAAAATATAATTATCTTTGCCTAATTCAATAATAAAGCGGTCCTTTTTGTTTTTGCTTTTAGTTATCGGTAAATATTCAAGCTGCATTCTAATCACCAGGCCTTAATATTTCTAAAAGTTTATTTGCAAGGCTTTTATTATCTATTGTTTCTTGATCAACGTTTTCATTTTCACTATCTTTAGTAGATATTTCACTACTTTCACCTTCAGGATCTGCCAAATTCTCACCATTTAATTTAGGAGGCGCTATATTTACTGTTATTGTTTCAGCTTTTGCATACCTAACCTGTTGAAAAGTGATAGATCCTGAATAACCCTTAGCATTATCTGAAGATTTTTGGAGCGATATTTCACTAATAGCCATATTTTCATATACCTGCAGCGCTCCAATAACAGATATGATTTCTCTGTTGTCTCTAATAGCAAGTAGTCTTTCATATTTTTCTTCTGGTGTACCACCATATTCTCCGGTTATGATGATATCTAAAGAAAAAGTAGTTGGCTGATTATTAATATGGTCTGAGATAACCGTTCCATCTTCTATCGGTTTTTGAGTAACCTCATTTGAAAAGGTAGAGCTTTCATTTTCAACTAAATCAACTAATACATCATCGATATATGTCCAGTCCATCAGTTAGCTCCCACCTCTCCTGCTTGCATTTGAATATAACTATTAAATTGCTTTTTAACTTCTTTACCAACAGCTTCTGGATCTGTTGCTCCTTGAATGTTAATAGCTCCTTTTTCAACATTTACAGAGTTGTCATTAACATTGGTTTCGGTTTTATTATTATTTGAAATATTTTTAGATTCTTTTTCAATAACTTCGCTATCAATATTAAGTAGCTCTTTTGACCAATCAGGCAGCTTATTAAGCTGTTCATCAATCATTCCTTTAAAGTCTGGCATTTCAAAATCAAAGCCTATTTCAAGCTCATCCCACCATTCTTTAAATTCATTCCATTCTTCTTGTATATTATCTTTAATATTAGGCCATTTAAATTTAATTAAAAGCGGTTCAATGCTTTCATTCCAATTTTCGTTTAGTTCAGACCATGTTTCGTTCCAGTTTTTGCTAAGGTCATCTTTCATTTTTTCAAAGTTGATGGGCTCTATATCCATTCCTTCTTCGCCCCACCAATCAAGTTCTTCTGGGACCCATTCAGGTCTTTCTTCTGCAAAACTAAATTTATCTTCTAGAATAGACTGTATATTAAATTTATCCTCTACCCAGCCAGAAAAACTGTTCCACCAGTCCTTTAACTGTTCTTCTAAGCCTTCATATCCTTCTATAAATTGTTCTTTACCTTCATCAAATAGATCCTCATTCCAGAATCCTCCGGAAATCATTTTTCCTAATCCGGTAAAGCTATCGCCTAAATTATCATTAAGTTCAACAACTTCATCTCCGAAAGGCTTCATGTAATTTAAGAAGTTACCTGTTGCACTTTCTCCACCTTCCAAGTAAGTCCACAAGTCCTCGAGAGCTAGGCCTAATAAAGCAAAACCAGTTCCCCAGGTAATTACAGTACCTAAAATACCTAAACTAGATAGTGTTCCAATTACAGCCCCTAAGCCAGCCAAACCTGTAGTTATTGCTCCAAACCTAGCTGCAGGAGCAAGCCATTCACTTTCCTGAAAAGAGTCTAAAAAGTCATTAGTTGCTATAAAAGCTTTATTAAGAGAAGGTACGTATTGGTTCCCCATAGCTATTGCTGTGTCTCTTAAATTTCCTTTTAATTTAAGTTGCTGGTTATTATATTCTAAGGCTGTTCTTGTTGCATCATCCACTGCGTCACCAGACTGCCTTATCATCTCTTGAAATCTAAGTTGCATTTTTGTTAAATTATCAAGTTCTCTAAAATTTTGCTGATAACCTTCTTTTTGCGCGACTAGATCTAGTTGAGTTTCGCTGAGCTGAATACCTAAGCTTCTAACAGCTTCATGGTTTCCCACTAAAGCCGACTGCATTGCTTGTGCTGCTCTATCGGTTGCGACATTATTAAAGGACCCTAAGTCAGCTGCTAAAGTAACCATTTCTTTAGATAGTGCTGCAGCTTCATCGCGGGCCAGCCCCATTGGCACCAGAACATCCTGAAAACTATTTAACCAGCTCATTGTAGCATATTCGCTGCGACCAATTGCATCAGAATATTCTTCTGCCCATTGTCTAGTTTGCAAAGAAACTTCTCCAAAAACTACATTGAATTTATTAACTGTTTCTTGAGCGTCTCCGGCCATTTTGCTCAACCTAAAAATACTAAAAGCTCCTGCAGCACCAATAGCTCCGAGCTGATACCTGTATTTTTCTAAAGCTCCTAAACCGCTTCTCAGGCTAGTGTTTAAAGTGTTAAAACCTCTACTTAATTTACTCCCAGTTTTTTCTCCTTCGTTACCAAGCTGTCTCATTTCCTTTTCGGCTTTATCAGCTGATTGAGCAACTTCATCAGTCAGATTATCCGCCCTAGAAAGCTTAGTTGTGTCAAGATCCCAACCGATCCCTATCGCTAATTTTCTCAAAAACTCCATTTACTCACCTCTTTTCTGCTTAGATAAAACAGAAAGAGCAGCAAAGGCTTCAAGCATTTCATCAAAAGTCATCATGTCTACCTCTGATTTCCGCAATCCACCTTCAAATATTAGCTGCCATCTTATTTTATTAAATCCTTTGATTCTTTTCTTATATGCATCATAGTCTATTTCTCTTATTTTTTCATTATTCTTTTTTACTATTTTGGTTTCCAATTCCAAAAAACCAAAACACTGCTTTTTGTCGCAGCTCTAGTGCCTCCTTTGGTGTTAAATTATCTACTGTCAGATTTGCAGGCTCAACTACTGAATTGTCAAGTATCAGTTTGACTGTTTTTAAATGATCATCCTGGTCAGTTCTTAACCTGTTAATATCTAAATTCTTCAAAACCCACGATGTGGGCGGCATTTGCAAAGTAATCTTTTTATCTTCTATTTCAATTGTCTTTTTTTTATTCATTATTTAACCTCCCATTAAAAGAATAAGTCATAATTGGCTACTAAGATTGTTATAGTGGTTTCTGATACATCATTACCACGTTCATAATTACCCATTGAAGCAACTTTCGCTTCAACTCCTCCCATTCTGCTGCCATCGTTAATATCATTGGCTGTCAGTGGGAATTTTTCTCCTGTTTTATACAATCTATTGTAGTAAGGTAAAGAAGCAGAATTATGTTTTAAAGTAACTTCTACAGTTCCCGCTTTGTTTGCATTCTCTACAAATGTAACTTCACCTTTTGAGCCTGCATAAATCGACTGTTTGTCTTCATTTCTGCTGCCATTAATCATGGTTCCTTCGGCCCAACCGACTGTTCTATGATTTTTAGCGAAAAGATTAACTTTGCTTGGATCATAACTATCTGCTATAGGCATTTATATCACTCCTTTTTTTATACTTTTAATACTCCAGCTACATCAACGCTGTGAACGGCCCCTGCTACAGTTGCTTCAAAGTCCATATCTGGCAATATACGGTTGGCTCTGGTGTTTGTAGGTATATCTGTTCTTGAAGGAATATCCATTTCATATAAAGGAACGCCTTCAGTATCTACCGCAATCACATCTCTATCAACAGCTAACCTTAATATTTCTTCTAATTTAGCAGCAACCATTGCTATACCATCGTCTGTATAAGGTATTTTATTGCTGTTGATCATTAAATTAAAAATATTCTCTGTCATTCTAGCTTCCATCCAATCAATAGCTCTTGTAATATCCAAAAAGCTTCCATCACCAGTTTTGCCTTCGGCTGTGTAATAAATTCCTTTTTCATAGATGACAGGGTTCATGAATGGTTCTCCTTCGCCTGGGCTAAGCATAGAACTCACATCTGCATTAGAATATCCGCTAGAAGTTACACCATTTAGTGTTTTCCACTTCCATGTCGCACTACCCGGGTCAGTAGCAAACATTCTGGCCATTATAGCTGCATCAATAGCCTGCTCTGTGACACTTGGGAAAATA
This sequence comes from Halanaerobiales bacterium, assembly GCA_021736945.1. Lineage (GTDB taxonomy): Bacteria > Bacillota > Halanaerobiia > Halanaerobiales > M55B127 > M55B127. Next base: position 4,272 of record JAIPEX010000089.1, read on the forward strand.
CCAGTATTGTTAAATTCTGCTAATCCATAAGCGCTCAAAGCAGTAAAATCTACTTCAACTGGCTGTGTAATAAACAATTTATTAGCCGGGATCCACCCTGCAGCATCTTCAATATCAGCTTGTGTTCTACTTGCAATTAACAGGCCATACCAATCATCGTTCTCTTCATAGATTGTATTTAAAGCCTCGACAACATTTTCTGCAGTCCCTTCAACACTATCGACATAAATACCCTGCATATTGATAACACCAGCTGTAGGTGATTGACTTAGATAAGCGTTAGCCATATCTTGAGCTAACTGGCTTGCTTCTGTAGGTATTTCATCAATATTTCTCACTTCAGTATAACTATATTCATTGGTTACATCTGTTACTGGATCAAGTAAAAATGCTGTACCAAAGCCCGCTTGCGAGACCGGCTTTGTTTGATCAGTAATATTAACTTCAATAAATCTGCTCATTTAAATGTCCTCCTCATAATATATTCCGTTAATTCTTCCCGTTACTTTTTCAATTGTTTCTAATACATCTTCAACAACATCTTTAAATGATACAATTACATCAAACCCGTATCTTTTCTCAAAGTCAGTTTCTAAAAATGCGGTCCTATTTTCTATTTCGCCAATATTCATTATTGAACATCCCCAATTATCATGCAGCCATATATCACCACGATTAGGTATATTAAACCACTCTCTAATTTGCTGTAGGTTATTTATTGCATTAGGACCAAAAGAATTAAATGATATAGTTGCTTCAGGATACAATATTGTAGTTCTCATAATATCCTCTTCAAAATCAACATAACCTCCAGTTATTATATCTTCATCATTAAAAACAGCTTTAAAAAAATCGTCATGAGTCTCAATGATGGTTGTATCATCAATTAGATATGCTTCATCAACATCTATTGAATCATCCAAAGTCAAAGTAAAGTAAATAATTTCATCGTTCGGTATAGTTTTATCAAATTGGTTAATACTTTGGCGTTCATAACTTCCCGGCATAGAAATCATACTGTAAATAACTCTATTTTCTTTTAATTTTCCTGGTGGGACTTCCTGATCGGCTTTTAGTATTTGGGTATCAACTAAAATATTATCTAATGGGTCCCATAAATCTCCTAAAAACTTATTAGTGTTTATCATTGATTCTCAACTCGCTTTGCAAACCACTTTATAAAATCAGAATGAGTGGTCCTATCATCTAGCCTGTCTAATTCATAAGTTTCACCTTTATAAACTAAGCTATCTTCTTTTTTAAAGCCAATGTCTTCTGATTCCGGAAGAAATATCTTAATATCCTTAGTTGTATAGCCTAAACCATCATATCTGGCAACATCTTTAGTGCTAAAAGGAAATATAGCGCAATCAACATCAATTTGAATCGGATCGCCTTCTACCCAGTTAGGTCCTTCAAAATGACCTTCATCAATAGTAGTGAAAGTATATGTGCTGCTATGCTTTTTGATTAACCTTTCAAATTTAGCTTTCATGTTAATTGCTCCTTATTTTGTAGGTTATTCCTTCATTTCTTAATTTACCGCTGTTGATTAATGGATTGCTGCTCTTTTTATTTCTTACTGTTGCCGGGTGATTAGCTGGTTCTCTAAGGTCAGTCATGTAAGACTGTATTTGAGTAACCATAATCTGGCCCAATGATTCCATAGCAGGTTTAGCTTTATTCTTCATCATCAATACATCAGTGATCAGCTTTTCGGCCTGCTTTTGTATCTTTTTCTGCCTGCTATCAAAGCCAGCTCTCATAAAAGAACGTTCGGGTATCTTAATTTCTTTAGTGCTTGGGCTTAAATGAATGCCTATATAATGCAGATAAGCTCTCATTTTTTTGGTAACATCAATATCTACACCGAACTCATGCACCCTTGCAATCATCAATAACTCACTATCATCTTCACCAAAAACGCCTATTTCAATATGATGATTCATTATATATCTTAATTCTTTTTGAATATCCGGTATATGGTTGAACTCTTCATTAACTGTCACCATTTGAGTCGCCTAATATTATGAAGTGGTTTCATTACACTTTCATAAAAATCTTTTTTACTCTCATAAGACTGTGATAAATCATCAATGCTTTCAGAAATGACATTATCGTCTCCTGGATCATGATTTGCTATTAGACTTTCTAAAACAATAGCAGCTTCTCCTGGAGGATTAGTCCAATCTATCTCATAACCTACATAACCATCAATAATATCTTGATAGGCTGCTTCTACTTCTGCATCTGTCATAGGCATTATTTATCACTTTCTTTCAATATCTCAATAGCTTCTTCTTTTCTTTTGTTATCTTCAATACCAGGTAGATCATACCAACCACCGCCAGTGTGATACTTTTTAACTTCTTCGGTATAATCAATTTCTTTTTTATCAGGTTTGAAAGTTTTAACTTCAACCTTTTCCTTTTTCTCTTTCTCTTTAGCTAACCTTCTTCTCATTCTATTAAACCCTGTAACACTCATGATCTCACCTCCAAAAAGGAAGGCCGGGAAACCCCGACCTGATTATCATTAACCATTAGTAACAATTTTAACCATTCTAATGTTCTTTTGAGGATAAACTCTATCCCAGTTAGCAGCATTCTCAACTTCTGTATTAGTTGGGAAAGTAGCAGCTACAGAACTTTCTGTCCATTTTATTCCTCTAGGATGTAAAATAAAGTTTCTGCGGTTAATTAAAATATCCTGATTTGCAAGAGAATCTCTATCTTCTTCTACAGGATTTTTGACTGGTCCTTCACCATAACCAATAGCTCCACTACCAAAAATAAATGATGTATATTTAGTTCCGGAAGTAGTAGCTGCTTCGACAGGTACTTCATCGTCAACTATAATTGTCATTCCTAGGAATGTACCAAAACCAATATCTATATCGCTTTCTGGGTAGTATTCAACTAACTGCTTTTTCTGAAGATTGGTATGAACTTGTGAATGCATAGTTATAGCGGCTAAATCATTTTTAGCATCCCCAAGCTTTTGCTTAGAATCTAAAATAACACCACCATCAAGCTCTACAGCTCCGTTTGTATTAACATCTTCTTCAGCAACATCATTTACAAGGTCATTACTGTCATTAGCAATATTGTCAGCAAACACCCCAGATAGAGTTGCAACAAGTAGAACCTGCATTCTTCTGGCCCAGTAATCTGCTACACGATCGCCTATAGCTCTCATTGGGTCTGCTCCCGATAACTCAGCTGCTAAATCTTCAACTCCCCAAGCTTTTTCTCTACCATGAAGTCTAGCAACATCTTTTCCAGTAGTAATCTTATCAACAGTTAAAACATTGTCTGTGTCTCTCACATGATCATCACCACTTAAATCATTAAAGAATGGCATATTAATTAAATCTCCGCCACCTTCAAGTTTTTCATCAATGCGAGGGTCCGTAGAAATAATTCCACTTCTAAATAAAGCTGATTTTTCTTTTGTTGCTTCAATTGTGTAAGGTACCCAAACTTCAGGTACAATAACATCAGATAATAGTGTTGCGGCCATTTATAACATCTCCTTTAAATTTTTATTTTAATCCATATGTTGCAGGATTTTTACCAGCAGCCTTAATTAACTTTTTGGCTACTTCTGGTTTTTCTTTAACTAACTCACCCTGCTTTTTCAAGTTGAAAGTTTTACTATCAAATGGATTATCAACTATCTTACCTTCATCACCATCTTTTGGTTCATCTCCTGTAATCTTTTCTTCAGCAAATGCAGATGGTCTTTTCTTTTTAGCTTTCTCTCTTTGGCTTTCATAATTTAAGAGCTCGCCTTCTTCATTCAATTCTAAGTTTTCAACGTCAAAATCATTTACAACAAGATCTACCAGGTCCTCTGGTACATTATCAGCAAGCAATTTCTTTTCAAGAGCACTTGTAGTCTTAATATTAGTGATTCTTTCTGACTCCTGCTCTTTGTAATTTTCATATTCAGTTGTAATATTGTTTAATTCAGATTGCAATTCTTCTGCATTTTCTGCTTTAGGCTTTAATTCTTTTATTTTGTTATCAAATTCTTCTAGCTGTCCTTTAGCAGTCTTAAGCTCAGATTTCAATTCATCAATTTTAGAGGTTTTTTTGCTATATTGTTTATTCTCAACAAAGTTCTCTCCAATTTTCTTTTTAATGTTATTGATCAACTCTTCTTTATTGTCAATTTCAACATCACTGAGTAAATTCTTTAACCATTCCATCTATTAACACTCTCCTTATAATTTTTATAGTGTATTACACTAGGATTAGCTTTTATAGTCTTGTGCTGACTACGATTGAGTTTATTGACTTCTCAGGTCGGTTCTAGTAAATAT
>JAIPEX010000090.1 GCA_021736945.1 Halanaerobiales bacterium
ATTAATCCCCACATAGGCAGGAAAGTCTTTTTCATCTACAAATATATTATTTTTCACGATTAATGAAATATTTACTGCTGAACTACCAAAAAATTTTATTATTAAGGATATTTATTTGGACTTTCTGGGGATTAACCAATATATTAGTTAATCATTACTAAATTCCTCCCTTTTTTTAAGTTAATGTATAGAACCCTCTTCTAATTATTCCACTTATTTTTGTAAATTTATTTATTTTATAAACCACAATATTTTTTCTTAATAAATCTACCTTATCAATCCTGTCAACACTTTATTCACCATAATGTTATATCATCTTCTATTCAATGGTCTGCTTATACATAGATTGCAATAATATTTCTCATATAATTTTTCAATTTTAGAAGTATTTTTGATTCTTCTCTAATAAGAACTGTTATAACAATATTTTTATCACATTCAGAATAAAAAGGTTTAAGTTCATTACCATGTCCTCAGATTTAATTTGCGCTAACAAAATTTATATTTTTTAGAATTAGAAGCAGCTTCTATTTAGCAAATTTATATTATATTATTTCAATTTAATTAATTTCTTTAACTGTTGAAAATAATTTTTTTGCTCGATAAGAACTTCTAACAAAGGGATTAGAAGCCACTGCTCTAAAACCATTTCGAAGTGCAATATTTTTGTATTCTTTGAATTTTTTTGGTGTTACATATTCTTTTAATTCTGCATGTTTTGGAGATGGTTGTAAATACTGTCCTATTGTTATAATGTCACAATTTACTTTTCTTAAGTCTTTCATTACTTCAATTACTTCTTCTTTCTTTTCACCCAATCCCAGCATAATACCTGATTTTGTTATAATATCACTATTAATTTCTTTAACTGTCTTTAAAAGTTCGATGCTTCTATTATATTTAGCTTGAGGTCTTACCTGAGAATATAATCTAGGAACTGTTTCTATATTATGGTTATATACGTCTGGACCTAAATCTACCACTCTTTTAATATCTTTAAATTCCCCTTTGAAATCAGGAGTTAATACTTCTATAGTAACTGCTTTATTTTTTTTAACAGATTTTAATACAGCTGCAAATTGTTTTGACCCATTATCCTCTAGATCATCTCTAGTAACTGAAGTTATAACTATATGTTCTAAATTTAATTGGCTTACTGCATTTTTTATATTTTCTGGTTCTTTTGGATCTACTGTTTCAGTCTCACCATTTTTAATATCACAAAATCTACAGTTTCTAGTGCATATATTTCCTAAGATCATAAATGTTGCAACTCCAGAGCTAAAACATTCTCCCATATTAGGACAAAATGCAGCTTGACAGACCGTATTTATATTTAAGTCTTTTAAAATTTTTTCTGTTTCCTGATAATCATTGTCTAAGTTTATTCTCTTTTTTAACCAATCAGGATATTTTGGGGTTATCATATTTTTCACCTAATATCTGTTTTATTATAATACTTCTTTCATTTCCTCTTTATAGATATCTAATTTATCTTTCTTATAATTTTTAATATAATTCATACACATATCATCTTCATCTCTGAGCATTTCTACTGTTCTAATAGTTGAATAGGTAACATTACTTAACTCAACTAATAACGAATCTAAACCCGCTGCTGCCATCATTGCTATAAAAGTTGCACTTACCAGAGGTCGTTCGGGAAGCCCAAATGATATATTATCCAAACCACAAATTGTCTTAGTTTTTGGATATTTTTCTTTGATTAATCTAACTGTTTGTATTGTAGTCATCGGATTTTTTGTATTAACTGAGACTGGTAGAACTAAAGGATCTAAATATACATTTTCATCCTTTATTCCAAGTTCTCTTGTTCTTTTTAAAATTTTATCTGCAATTTTAATTCTTTCATCAGGCTTATCGGGAATACCTTCATTCCCCATTAATAAGCCGACAACTTTTGCATCATATTTTTTAACAAGTGGTAAAATATTATTCAAACGTTCCTCTTCCCCGGTTACTGAATTTACTAATGGTTTCCCATATTCATCGTTATGTAATTTTAAACATTTTTTAAATACTTCTTGATTTGGTGTATCTATACTAATCGGAACTTCATATTCATTCTGAATTGTTTCTAACAACCAGCCAATATCTTCCACTTCGGATTTTATTCTTTCACCAGCATTTATATCAATCATTTCTGCACCCAAGTTGATCTGATGTTTAACAATATCAAGCAAGCTCTTTTTATCTTTTTTTTCAATAAGGTCGACTATCTCTTCATGTTCACTTGTGTTAATCTGTGCTCCTATTATTAACATAAAATCCTCCTTTTTATTCTGGAATAGGGGGGAGATCGGTTTTAAAAACCGATCTCTAAGTTGGAATTATTTTGCTACAATTTGAGTTTGTTTTCCATTTGTTTCGTATTTGAATTCTAAATAATTTTCTTCTTTATTAAATTCTATTGATTTATCATTTGCTTTTATTTTACTAATATCTTTATTGGTAAATAATTTAATTATAAATTCATGTTCTGTAGGTTCTATAGTAATATTTATTGAGTCTTGTACTTCTGTACATTTGATTTCAAATTGTTCGTGATCATCATAATATAGGAATTTTTCTTCTTCATTGTGATAGATATTAATAGTTAGGGGATCGTACTCTTTCTCTCCTATATACTGCATCATAGGACCCATCGCTATAATACTACCATTTTTAATAAATAAGGGTATTTCATCTAATTCAGCTTCATAATCAATCCACTGTTTACCCGAATAACTTTCCATTGTCCAAAAATCTAACCATTCTCCTTCTGGTAAATATATTTTTCTTGTATTTTGCTTGGTTAGAATTGGTGCTACCAATAGATCAGAGCCAAATAAGTATTGATCATCTATATTGGAAACATTTGGATCATCTTCATACTCTAATATTAATGGCCTCATCAAAGGTATACTTTCTTCTGTACATTTGTAAGCTTTTGAGTAAATATATGGTATAAGTTTATAGCGAAGCTCAGCAAACTTTTTATATACTTCAACTGCTTTATCACCAAAATGCCAGGGTTCTCTGGGACTTGTTCCATGGAATCTAGCATGGGATGAAAACATACCTAACTGCATCCAGCGGATATAACATTCATTCTCGGGAGTCATAAAATATCCACCAATATCATGGCTCCAAAAAGGAAAACCAGATAAACCAAAGGATAAACCACCTTTCAATGTAGAAGCTAAAGCTGGAAAATCTGAGTCTGTATCTCCAGCCCAATGAACAGGATATCTTTGAGATCCTGCATAGGCAGATCTAGCCCAAATTAATCCATTATTATCTCCATGTACTTCTTTAGTAAGGTCAAAAACCATCTTGTTATATAGAAGTGAGTAAAGATTATGAAACTCTTCACCGGAATACTTTTCATAACAAGCATCAACTTCGATTCCTTCTCCGAAATCTACCTTAATTGCATCTATACCAAGTTCTAGAAGCTTTTTAAGCTTCCCTTCATACCATTTTTTAGCAGCTGGATTACTTATATCAATTATTCCATCCATATTAGAGGGATCAGAACCTTTTTCTAAATATCCTTTTTCCTTAGCCTCATCATAAATATCAGTAGACTCGTGAACATAAGGAAGCTGCCAGATACTCATTTTAAATCCCATATCTTTAAGATCCTTAACAAGTTTTTTCGGTTTGGGAAATCTCTCTTCTGCAAATTCAAAATCACAGCGGAGCGGTTCATCAAACCAACCTGCATCCAGATGTAATACATCACAGGGATATTCTTCTTTTCTAAGTTTCTCACCGGTTTCAATCATTTCCTGTTGAGAATTATAGCTATTTCTGCTCATCCAAAGTCCGAAACTCCATTTTGGTGGTAAAGGGGTCTTTCCTGTAATATCAGTATAATTACTTAAAATATCTTTCATATTGTCTCCATGAATAAAGTAATAATCTAACTCGCCTTCTGTGGTTTCAATTTGATAGGCTTTTTGGAAGTAATCTCCCAACTTATATTTTGATTTATAAGTAGTATTCATAAAAATTCCATAATTATTGGAGCTCATAAAAAACGGTACATTTTTATATGATTTTTGAGTGGAAGTTCCTAAGGCATCTACCTGCCAACATAAAATTTCCTGTCCTCTTTTATTAAGGTCGGTAAATTTTTCACCTAATCCATAAAAAATTTCATTATGTGAAAGCCACAGAGAATCAAAAGCTGCTTTTTTACCGGTTTTTAAATTCTCTGCTAAACCAAAAGGAAAACATTCAAAACTTGAGTAATCATTTTTGGCTTCTCCCTGATATTTTATTAATTCATGCATGGAATGTTTATCATAATTATATTGTTTAAGTAACTCTTTACCGGACTTATCTTTTATGGTTATATTAACTGGTTCAGTTAAAATTTCTACCTTTAATTCCCTAGTGCTAATTATGTATTTCTCTTCTTCTTTTTTTAAATTAAATTCATTATATTGATTTTCAAATTCTTCAACTACCATTGGAGTCGAATGACTCTTAATTTTAGAACCTTTAACCAACCTGATCCTTATAATATCATCTGTTTTAACTTCAATTCTTAATATCATATCTAACTTACTATCTTTAGGAGTTAAACTCGGGTTTAGTTGGTTAAATAAAATTTCCATTATATCTTTTTCATATTTCCAACCTTCGCATTTAAAATCAATTCCCTTATCATGTTTATGAACTTCTTTAACTTTTTTAGGTATAAAAAATACAGTATCATTCTCTCTTAAAACCGTCTTTTTCAATTCATCAAAATCTAAGACATCAAACATATTATTCCTCCCTAATCAATTTTGCACTATTTTCTAAACTTTTAAAGGAAATTTCCCATATTTATTCCTTATTTCTGCTACTGCTTTTAGATTTTCAATTGGAGTATCATGGGGTGTAGCATCACCAGTACTTAAGATAAAATTATGTCCAGGCTGCATTTTCTTTAATAATGACATTACATAATCTTCAACTTCTTTTTTGGATAATTTTTGCAGAGAAGCTGGTTCAATTCCTCCGATAATTATTTTATTTTCTCCCAATTTCTCTCTTGCATCATACGGCCACAAATCACCACTAGTGGGAGGGCACATCGAATCAATTCCATCCATTTTACCTTCTGCTAACTCATCAAGTAATTTAGTTAATTTACCACACATGTGAGTTATATATTTCATATTATTTTGAGCAGCCATATCTGCATATTCATCTATATAATCCATACAGTGTTCTCGATACATATTTGGACTCAAAACAGTTGTTGAGGTATCTTCATAAGGAATTATTACATCTGATGGATAATCTAATAATATCTCATAACATTCCTTGTTCTTTTCATGGATCAAACCCAAAACTTCCTTCATCTCTTGTGGATAATCCATTAACATATAAACAGTCTTTTCTAATCCAATTAAAAACTGTAAAAACTGTTGAATTGGAGTTAAAGGTCCAGAAGGAACCGCAATACCAGCCTCACCTATCTCTTTATCTCTTTTAATAAATTGATCTTTCATAGATTTAAATTCTATATTTTCAAGTACATACTTATATATTCTTAAATCTTCAATATTTTCAATATAATGTTTTTTTATAAAACCGTACTTTATTTTTTCAGTTGTTACTCGTTTTTCTTCTATAATACCTTTAGGAGTAATATATCTATTAAATATTTTATCGTCTTTCCGATTGGTTTCATATTTAAGATCATTTTTACATACTATTTCAAGTGAAGCACCAAAAGGTTCGCTATAAGTAGGTACATGTCTTTCCATTAAATCAAAATCTAGTTCTTTACTAGCTAAAATAATATCTTCAGCTTTCTTTGAATCCCAAGAGGATAAAAAGTAATAATCTACAAGGGGGGACCACGGTAGATAATCGGGTTTTTCATCATTAAAAACCGCAGTCAAACGTTCTCTTGAACTCATTTTTTTCATATTCCGACCTCCTGACCAAATCGATTTAACTTGTAGAATAAATTAAATCTTAATTTTACTATTATTCAAACTATATCATAATACTTCTTTTTATAATCTATTATCATAAATCCGTTATTGAAATTATTTAATTTTGTAATTTTAAGCTATTTTACTTTTTATATTACCGGCAATAGTAGAAGCTTCTGAAGCATCTTTTGCATAATAGTCAGCTGAGATTTCTTCTGCAAATTCACTGGTAATAGGAGCTCCCCCTACCATTACGATTACTTCATCTCTGATACCAGCCTCTTCCAATGCTTTAATTACTGTTTCCATCTCATTCATTGTAGTTGTTAATAATGCGGATAAACCTACAATATCAGCATCAACTTCCTTTGCCTTTTCAACAAATTTTTCAGCAGGTACATCAGTTCCAAGATCAAAAACCTCAAATCCAGCACCTTCCAACATCATAGCAACTAAATTTTTTCCTACATCGTGTAAATCTCCTTTTACTGTTCCTAAAACTACTTTACCTGCTGATTCTACTCCACTTTCAATTAATTTTGGTTTTAAAATAACCATACCAGCATTCATAGCTCTGGCAGCAACTAATACACCGGGTACAAAAATTTCATCGTTTTTAAATTTTTCACCAATAACTTTCATGCCGGCCATTAGTCCTTCATGTAAAATTTTCTCTGCTTCAATATTTTCCTCTATTGCTTTGTTTACACCATTTTCTACACCTTCAACACTACCTTGCTGTAATTCTTCTGAAATCTGATTTAGTAATTCCATAACTTCCCTCCTATAAATTATGATTTTTATAATATCTATTAATTTATTTTACTTAACTTATCATATTCTTTTTTCAAAGAAGAATAAAGTTCTTTATAAATTTTATAATACTTCTCATAGGTTTCAACATTTTCTTTTATTGGGGTAATTTCATCTTCAACTTTTATAATATTTTCTGAAACATTTTGAAAACTTTCAAAGGTCCCCACTCCTACCCCAGCGATTATTGCTGCACCGTAAGCTGGACCTTCTTCAACATTTAGTAATTTTATGTTTTCTCCCATTATATCTGCCAGAATTTGCTGCCAAACTCTACTTTTTGCTCCTCCACCAATAGCTCTAATTTCTTTAACTTTTATATCTTGGTCCTTTATTAAACTGAGTGAATCTTTTAAACCAAATGTGACACCCTCCATTACACTTCTAATAAAATGTCCTTGTTTATGGCGTCCCGAAATTCCAAAAAATACTCCCCGGGCATTTGCATCATTGTGGGGGGTTCTCTCACCATATAGATAAGGTAAAAATATTAATCCTTCACTACCAGGTGCTATTGCTTCAGCCTTTTTATTTAACTTTTCATAATCCATACTTTCGTCAAAAAGACTATTTTTAAGCCAATTAAATGAAACTCCTGCTGATAACATTACTCCCATCATATACCAGCTGTTGGGTTTTGCGTGGTTAAAGAGATGAATCCTTCCTTTGCTGTCAGCTGTTGGATTATTTGTCTGAGCTAAAACTACTCCAGAAGATCCGATACTAACCATAACTCTACCTTCTTTTATTATTCCACTACCCACAGCACCACAGGCATTATCAGCACCACCAGCTACAACCGGTATACCTTCTTTTAATTTGGAAATTTGTGAAGTGGATTTATTAATTTTACCGGCTATCTCAACGGATTCAATAACAGGGGGTAAAATATTTGTTTCAATATCTAATAATTTTGCTAATTCTTTTGACCATTCTTTCTTTTTGACATCAAAAAGAAGAGTCCCGGCAGCATCTGATACTTCAGTATTGATATTTCCAGTCAATTTATACCTGATATAATCTTTAGGCATTAATACATAGTTGACTTTTTTATAATTTTTAGTTTCATTTTGCTTAAGCCATAATATTTTGGGCGCAGTAAAGCCTTCCAGAGCTGGGTTAGATACTTTTTTGATTAAATTTTCTAATCCACCTGCTATATTTAATATCTCTTTACACTGTTGTTCTGTCCTTGTATCACTCCAGAGAATTGCAGGTCTTATAACTTCCATATTTTCATCTAAAAATACCGAACTATGCATCTGTCCGGAAAGACTGAGTCCTGCAATATCATTGGGATTCACATTATTTTCATTTATCGTCTTATTTATAACTTTGACCACTGCTTTCCACCAATCTTTAGGGTTTTGTTCAGCCCATCCAGATTTAGGTGTATCAAGAGGATAACTTTCCGTAGCTGTGCTTATTACTTCACCGTTTTTTGAAAGTAGTAAGGCTTTTACACCACTTGTACCAATGTCTAAACCCATTAAATATTGCATAAAGTTCTCCTCCCTGTTTTCTCCTTAGATATAACTATTTAAAATTGCTTCTAATCTTTCTTGATGACCTGAACTATTAATTATTTCATTCTTTTTAGCATATTCTTCTAATTCTTCAAAACCAACTTTACCATCTCTTATCTTCTTTCCTATTCCTTCATTATAACTTTTATATCTTTGTTCAAGTATTTCTTCAAATACTCTATCTTCTAATAATTTATGTGCTGTTTTTAAACCACGAGCAAAAGCATCCATACCAG
>JAIPEX010000015.1 GCA_021736945.1 Halanaerobiales bacterium
ATTAATCCCCACATAGGCAGGAAAGTCTTTTTCATCTACAAATATATTATTTTTCACGATTAATGAAATATTTACTGCTGAACTACCAAAAAATTTTATTATTAAGGATATTTATTTGGACTTTATGGGGATTAACCATAACTTAGGATAATTGCTATCTCAAATATATAGTGATAAAATACTAATAAGACAAATCTTTTTATGAAACTTTAGTCTCTCAAACTATAAGAAAAGGAGGGATATTTTGAAAACTAAAATAATTACATTATTATTAGTTTCAATTCTTATTTTCACATTCCAAATAACTATATTTGCTCAAAACGAAGTTGAAGAAGTAGAAATTAATGAATATGAAGGCGAAAAATTAGGCTCAATCGATGATTTTCGGGAAAATTCAATTAAAGGAATTCAAGAAGTAGATATTGAAGAATACAGATTAGTAGTAGAAGGTTTAGTAGAAAACAGGCAAGAATATAAATACTCTACTCTACAAGAAAAGAACCATATCAAAAAATTAGTTACCCTAAACTGTGTTACTGGCTGGTCAGTAAAAGCATTATGGGAAGGAATACCCTTAACTGAAATATTTAATGATGTAAAAGTTAAAGATGAAGCAAATACAGTAATATTTTATTCACCAGATGGATATAGTACCTCTTTACCTCTATCCTTTATTAAAGAAAATAATATTATAATAGCTGATAAAGTTAATGATGTACAATTACCACCAAGACAAGGATTCCCTTTTCAATTAGTTGCTGAACAAAAATATGGATATAAATGGATCAGATGGATAAACCGTATAGAATTATCTAGTGATTCGGAATTTAGAGGTTATTGGGAATCAAGAGGTTATAGTAATTCAGCAAATATTAATGAATAAAACTTATTTATTATTTTAACTAGGAGAATAAAAAGTGCGTATTATTATCGATGGTGATGCATGCCCAGTTGTAGATATAACAAAAAATGTTGCTAAACAATTTAATATAAAATTGATTCTTTATTGTGATTATAACCATGACATAGACTTAGACTACGGAGAAGTTAGAAAAGTTGATCAAAGTAATCAATCAGTAGATATGGAAATATTAAATAACAGCCAGAAAGGTGATCTAGTAGTAACTAATGATTATGGTCTAGCTTCTCTAGTCCTTGGTAAAAATGTATATGCAATCAATGGAAAAGGATTAATATTTAATGAAAAAAATATTGATCATTTATTAATGCAAAGACATATTAACTCCAAAATTAGAAGATCAGGGGGAAAACATCCAACAGCTAAAAAACGCGATGAAAAAGATGATCAACAGTTCGAAAATAAATTAAAATATTTAATAAAAAAATGCAAAACCTAGTAATTTAATAGTTGAATTCAGTTTTTGAGCAAATATAGATATATAAAATCCTTTCTGAACTTTTATCTATCCTTATTAGTTTTAATCACCTTTTCTTTTGTTTATAAATTTAAAATATATTGAATAAATACAACTTAACACATCCGATATTTGCCTTTAATTATATCAGATTTGATAACAATTTAAATATATAAACTCTTTTCTATCATGAAATTGCAAACTGATATTCTATTAAAAATTTATTTCATCATTGTATTAATAACTCATTTATATTATAATATATGCTGTATGTGAATATATTATTTATATAAATGGAGTGTTAATTTTGCAAAAAAATAATCCGGTTATTTCTTTTCAAAAAAAATATAGTGACACTATTATATTTTTAGCTTTAATCTTTTTATTCTTTGGTTATGTTGGATCTCAGATGGGAATAGGAAACATGTTTTCTACTCTTATGGAAACTGCTTACAAATTATTAATGGATACCGTCTTTTACATTATGGCAATAGCAGTTCTTGCAGGGGCTTTTGGTAAAATGGCTACTGAATTCGGTTTGATATTTTTACTTAATAAACTATTTGCTCCCCTAATGAGACCATTATATAATTTACCAGGAGTTTCTTTTTTAGGTACTATAACTACCTATCTTTCTGATAATCCAGCTATTATTTCCTTAGCAAAAGAAGAAGGATATTTGGGATATTTTAAAAAACACGAAATTCCTTCCTTATGTAATCTTGGGACTGCTTTTGGAATGGGCTTAATACTTACCACCTTTATGGCTGGGCTGGGATTTATGAAAGAAGCTTTAATTGGCAATTTAGGAGCTATTATGGGTAGTATAGTAAGTGTTAGAATTATGAACTATCGAGTTAAAAAACATATGGGAATTGATAAAAACTATAAAGAACATTTAAATAAAGAAAAATTAGATAATGTGGAAGAAAGAAACTTTTTAAATAAAAAGAAGCCTAGTGAAGCTAATGAAAATTTTATGGAAAGAGCACTCAGTGCAATGCTAGAAGGAGGAAAGTTAGGAGTAGACATCGGACTTAGTATTATTCCAGGGGTAGTGGTAATCTGTACAATAATTATGATACTAACCTTTGGTCCACCTGAGGCTGGATATCAAGGCAATGCATTTGAAGGTGTTAGGTTACTTCCGCAAATTGGAAATATTCTATCACCTATTTTAAAACCACTTTTTGGTTTCAGTAACCCAGAAGCCATTGCTTTTCCCATAACAGCATTGGGAGCAGTCGGAGCTGCACTCAGTTTAATACCAAAATTCTTAGCAGAAAATATTATAGGACCAAATGAAATTGCTGTGTTTACAGCTATGGGAATGTGTTGGAGTGGATTTCTCAGCACTCATGTTGCTATGATGGATGCTCTTAACCGCAGAAAATTAATTTCCACAGCAATTAGTAGTCATTTCATTGGAGGACTTGTGGCAGGTATCAGTGCCAATATAATATTCACTGCCATTCAATTTTTCACTTAATATATTTTCTCTAACAAAAATATTTTTAAAGAGCAACCAAAAAGTCCCTTGAAATAAAGGGACTTTTTGGAAGTTTAAAAATTAAATGAAATTATCACCATCAATAAAACCACCAATTTTACCTAAAACTGATCCCTCTCCTTTTTTATTACCACTAATTCGAGGGGCGCTCTTAAGTATTCTATCCGCTAATCTTGAAAAAGGTAAACTCTGTAGATAAACCGTGCCTTTACCATGTAGCGTTGCTAAAAATAAACCTTCACCACCGAATAACATAGTTTTTAATTTACCCGCTTTTTGAATATTATAATCAATTCCATCTGTAAAACCTACTAGGCATCCGGTATCAACTTTTAACATTTCACCATCCAATTCCTTTTTAACAACTGTTCCTCCCGCATGAAGAAAAACTCTGCCGTCTCCTGTTATTTTTTCTAAAATAAAACCTTCTCCCCCAAATAAACCTGAACCTATTCTTTTATTGAAAGTTATATCCAATTTTGTACCTTTGGCTGCACATAGAAAAGCATCTTTTTGACAGGTAAAAGTTTTATTAGGAAGTTCAGAAAGTTCCAATGGAATTATTTTGCCAGGATATGGAGCTGCAAAAGCAATTTTGCTTTTTATATTTTTCCTATTTGTAAAATGAGTTAAAAATATTGACTCCCCACTTATTAATCTTTTCCCAGCTCCAAAAACCTTATTTAAAACTGACTTATTAAGTTCTGACCCATCACCCATTTTAGCTTCATAGTCAATTCCACTATCCATCCAATTCATTCCACCGGCTTCAGCAATAACTGTTTCCTGAGGGTCTAGTTCAATTTCGACAACCTGCATATCATCCCCAAGTACTTCATAATCAATAACATCACTTTTCAATTTTAAAACTCCCTTCAAAAATGAATTAATATCTATAATTATTATATCACTTTTTGATTTTAACATCTATAATATTACTTTATGTCCAAAAAAAAATGGACTAACTACTATACAGTTAGCCCCATTATTATATATTGATTTTTATTCAATTTCATCAAAAAGATTAACCATTTCTATTAATGATAAAGCAGCTTCAAAGCCTTTATTCCCTGATTTAGTACCAGCTCTCGAAATTGCTTGTTCAATTGTATCAGTTGTAAGAACTCCAAATATAACAGGTGTTTCAGAATCTAAACTTACATTTGCAATCCCTTTAGAAACTTCAGCAGATACATAATCAAAATGTGGGGTTTCACCTCTAATAACAGCCCCTAAACATATTACTCCATCATACTTACCACTCTTAGCCATTTTTTTTGCGGTCAAAGGTATTTCAAAGGATCCTGGAACCCAAGCGATTTCGATATCATCTTCATTCACATTATGTCTTTTTAAACCATCAAGTGCTCCTTCTAATAATTTACCTGAGATAAACTCATTAAATCTTCCTACCACAATCCCTACTTTCTGGTTATCTCCTACTAATTTTCCCTCATATACTTTTGGCATATTAACCCTCCATTAATTATTATTTGAGTCTAGATCTAACAGGTGACCCATTTTATCTTTTTTAACTTTCAGGTAAAACTCATTTTCTTCATTAGGTTCTATTTCTAATGGAATTCGTTCGGTTATTTTTAAACCATACCCCTCTAAACCTATAACTTTTTTCGGATTATTTGTAATTAACCTTAAGGTATGAAGTCCAAGTTCAGATAAAATTTGAGCTCCAATACCATAATCTCTTAAATCTGGTTTAAAACCTAAAGCTTCATTTGCTTCAACAGTATCCATACCTTCATCCTGAAGAGAATAAGCTTTTATTTTATTTTTAAGTCCAATACCTCTACCTTCTTGCCGCATGTATAAAACTACTCCTTCTCCTTCTTCTTCAATCATTTGAAGGGCAGCAGCTAATTGTTGGCCACAATCACATCTTAGGGAACCAAATATATCTCCTGTTATACATTGTGAATGAACACGAACTAAAACATCTTCCTTACCCTCTACATCTCCTTTTATAATAGCAATGTGCTCTTTATTATCAACTTCAGTTGTAAAAATCTCTATATGAAAATCTCCAAATTTAGTTGGTAATTCTGCGTCTGCTTCCTTGCGAACTAATTTATCCTTTTTCTTTCTATATTTTATTAAATCTTCTATTGTAATCATTTTAAGATTATATTGTTCTGAAAATTCTTCTAGTTCTGGCATCCTAGCCATACTGCCATCTTCTTTAATTATTTCACAGATAACTCCTGCTGGTTTTAAACCTGCTAATTTAGCAAGATCAACAGCAGCTTCTGTATGACCTGCACGTCTTAATACACCACCTTGCCTGGCGGTTAGGGGGAAAACATGGCCAGGTCTTTTAAAGTCTCTGGCTTGAGCATTATCATCAGCTAATTTCTTTATTGTAAGTGCTCTCTCGTAGGCTGAAATACCTGTTGTAGTATCTTTATAATCTACAGAAACAGTAAAAGCCGTTTCATGAGTATCTGTATTATTTTCAACCATTTGTGGTAGATCTAATTCATTTATTCTTTTTTCTTCTAAAGGTGTACAAACTAAACCCCTAGCTTTTTTAATCATAAAGTTAATACTATCTTTATCAGCTTTTTCAGCCGCCATTACCAGGTCACCTTCGTTTTCTCTATCTTCATCATCTACCACAATGACCATTTTACCATTTTTTATATCTTCAATAGCTTCTTCAATTTGATCCATTATAATCTCCCCTTTTTAAATAAACCCATTTTCTCTTAAAAGGTCTTTAGTTATTTTTTTCTTCTTTTCTTTTTCTTCTTGTTTTTTATTCATTAATTTATTTACATATTTCCCAACAATATCTACTTCTATATTTAATTTATCACCTGTCTTAAGGTATTTAAAGTTTGTACTATTCCACGTCTCAGGTATTATTGACACAGTGATAGAATCGTCTTTTATTTCCGCTATAGTTAAGCTTATGCCATTTAAAGCGATTGAGCCTTTATCAACAATATATTTGGAAACTTCTTCTGAAACTTTTAAATCAATCAATCTAGAATTTTTCTGTTTTTTAATGCTTTTTACCATTCCAGTACCATCTACATGCCCACTAACAATATGTCCTCCCATAAAATTATAGGGTTGTAATGATTTTTCTAAATTTAAAGGGGTTCCATTATGGACCTCTTCAATATTCGTAGATTTTACTGTTTCAGGCATTACATCTACTGTAAATGAGTTAGAATTGATTTTAACTACAGTCAAACATACTCCATTTACAGCTATACTATCTCCAATACTAACATCATCAAGAAAATCTTCAGCCTTTATAACTAATTTATACTTATCACTTGTTTTTACTTTTCTTTTTAATGTGCCAACTTCCTGAACAATACCAGTAAACAAAATATCACTCCTTTCCAATCTCACCTTTACATAATAAATTACCGTCTAACATTTCATACTCTATATTTTGTAACTCATATGCATTATTCATTTTTTCTACTCCGGAACCATTAAAAGATGCAATCCCATCATTACCACCAAGCAATTTAGGAGCAATAAAACAATATACTTTATCAATAAGTCCGGATTTTAAGAAAGAATGATTAACCTTGCCTCCGCCTTCTATTAGAACACTTGTAATTTCTTTTTGATATAATTTTTTTAATAACTGATGCAATTCAATTTTCCCGTTTTCATCTTTAGGTAATACAAGTATGTTCAAATTATTTATTTTATCAAGTTTTGCATATTTATCTCTATCATATTCTTCTGTAGTTATTATAAAAGTGGGGCTCTCCGATTCTTCATTAATTATATTAGCTTCCACAGGGGTTCTAAGTTTACTATCTAATACAATTCTAATTGGATCTTTACCTTCTTTTTCCTCTAATCTAGTAGTTAACCTCGGATTATCACTAATAACAGTACCTACCCCAACTAATATTCCATCCACCTTATGCCTCAGTTGATGCCCATATTTACGAGCAGCTTCATTAGTAACCCATCTAGAATCTCCCGTTCGAGTAGCTAAATATCCATCAAGAGTCTGGCCTGTTTTTAAATAAACAAAAGGCTCTTCTTCAGTCATGTATTTGATGAAAATTTCATTAAGTTCTTTTGCTTCTTGTTCTAAGACACCAGTTTTTATTTCAATTCCGGCTTCTGCAAGATCTTTAATACCTTTTCCTGCTACAACTGGGTTAGGATCTTCCATAGCCACTACCAATCTAGAAATTTTAGAATTTATTATTTTTAAAGAACAGGCTGGGGTTTTACCCAGATGACAACAAGGTTCTAAATTAACATATAGGGTAGCCCCTTCCGCTTTTTCACCAGCTTGATTAAGAGCATGGACTTCTGCATGAGGTTCACCAGCCTTTTTATGGTAACCTTTACCAACAATTTCATCATCCTTTACTACAACTGCCCCAACTAAAGGATTGGGACTTGTATAACCTTCACCTTGAGCTGCTAATTTCAAAGTTTTTTTCATATAATATTCATCATCTCTTTTGTTCATTTAAATACCTCCAAAATATGTACCAAAATAAAAAAACCTTCCACAAGGAAGGGGTTTTAATTACATACATATATATTATCTAACTCCCTTCCAGACTGTACTGTCGGTACTGGAATTTCACCAGTTCAACTAAATATATTAGCTTGTGGACTCTACCACCGGTATGGAATTTCACCAATCCTCGTTAGCATATTTATTATTATTTATATTTATATTATCATTATTGACTAAGCTTGTAAAGATTAAACTACAAGTTTAAATCAAAAACAAAACTTTTTTATTCCTCTCCATCAAATTCAATCTGATCTCGATGGCTGCCATCACAAAAGGGCATATTTTTAGAAGAACCACAACGGCAAAGTGAATAGTGTTCTTCACATTCAGGGGTAAATCCTCTCTTTGATTCTAATTTAATGCCTCCAAAAACATCATAAGGTCCATTGTCACCATAAGGGTTTGGAGAAACTTTTATCTTTTTCTTGTGTTGAACCGGAGTTTTAATTCTTTCACCGCCCGGTAAACTATAACTTAAAGCCCCAGAAGGACAAAGTTCACATACTTTCATTATATCTTTAGCATCTGCAGCATCAGGGTCAATCCATTTAAATCTAGTTTTATCAAAAACTTGAGGAAGCAAACCAGTACAATAGCCAATATGGCTGCATACTCCTCTATTATCATAAATTGTTATATTATCTCCTTTATAAGCCACAACTTTATCTGGTACCCTATCTTCTTTTTTGTCATCATTAAAATCGATCTCATTATGTGTGCCATCACAGAAGGGTTTATCATCAGAATGACCACATCTACATAAAACCATTCTAGATGAAGTCTCTATTTTATTTCCATCTTTACCTATCATTAGTTTTATATTATATGCTATATAAGGACCATCTTCTATAATTTCAATTACTTCTTCCTCATACTCACTCATATTTATTTCCCCCTTGTTAAAAACATATTGTTTTTATTGAACAATAAATTGATTTATGTAATAATTATTTATAGCGTATGTGAAAAATATTATAATATCTAGGTGAAAATAATGAAAATATCAAAAATTTTAAAAGAAATATGGATAGCCTCTCGACCACTGTCTCTATCACTGGCTCTCTATTCGACTACTTTAGGAATTGTTATAGCAAATAGAGAACTTAACCTAACTTTAAATAGAGAAAATTTAATAATGATTTCATTAGTAACTATTGCAGGACTATTTGTCCAAACTGCAACTAATTTTATTAACGATTATTTTGAATGTGAATACAAAAATCTTCATTTTAATGGTAAAAAATATTGGTTTTTAGGTAAGAAAAGAAATTGGTTCCATATCCTTATATTTAGCCTAGGTATCCTTTGTTTTGGAATTACTGGCTTAATTGGACTTATTTTAATATATTTAAGTACACCAAAATTATTAATTATTGGAATTTTAGGTATTATAGGTGGATATTCCTATACCGGTGAGCCGATTGTTTATAAAAAAAGAGGCCTTGGTACACCACTTTCGTTTATATTGATGGGACCATTAATGGTAACCGGGAGTTATTTAGTGTTTACTGGGTACTTCTCTTATAAACCCATTTTATTTAGCCTACCAGTAAGTCTTCTAATACCTGTATTAATGCTAAGTAATGAACTCCGGGATTACTGTAGAGACAAAAAGTTAAATATAAAAACATTAACAGTCAGACTAGGTTTTAACACTGGGCAAATATTATATCTACTTTTAATAATCACATCTTATCTCTTAACATTAATATTCGTTGTTTTAAATCAATTTCCTGTTTTAAGTTTATTAGTGTTTATTACAATACCACTGGCCTTTAAATCTTATAACAATGTTGCAGAAGCAGAAAAGGTTGGAGTACCAATTACAAATCAACTACACTTAAGCTTTGGATTAATTCAAATTATTACTTTATTTTTATATTAATAAGTTTTTTAAAATTTTTGTTCCTCTTTGTTGCCCACTTTCACCCAGTGACAATATTTTTCTTCCAAAATATCAATAGCCTTAAAAATTAAAAGCCCTAAAATACTTATCGCTAAGATACCACTGAACATATCAACATAATTTACCATAATCCAGCTATTCATGATATAATATCCTATACCATATTGAGTTGCAAAATTTTCAGCATAAAACAAAACTGCAATACTTGTTCCTACTGTTATTCTTAAAGCAGTTAAGATCTGAGGTAAAATGGCGGGAAATATCACATGCCGATAAATTTTCCACCCCTTAACTCCTACTGATCGAGCTGAATAAAAATATTCCGGGTTAATATTTTTAACACTATCTCTCGTTGTAACTATTATTTGAAAAATTACTATTACCATAATTAATATGATTTTAGAACTATCACCCAAACCAAATAAAAGCATAAAAATTGGTAAAAAGGCAATTTTGGGTATTGGATATAACAGATAAATTACAGGTGAAATAAATTGATCTACATTTTTATTTATCCCAGTTAATAAACCAATTGAAATTCCAGCGATTACTGCTAGAGCAACCGCTGTTATAATTCGGTATAAACTCATTGCTAAATGTGGTAATAATACCGGTAGTAATTTATGAAAAAAATTTACAATCACAATATATGGGGAAGGAATTACACTGGAATTATAAAACAAATGCATTATCCACCAAATTGCTATTATAAAAATCGCACCATATAAAGTATTTATACGTCTTTTTTCCATCACAATAAATCATCCTCAGACATCATAACTCTCAGTTCTTTACATAATTCAAAAAACTCTTCTTTTTCTCTTAACTTTAAATCTCCAAAATAAGGGTTATCTATCATATGAATAAACTCTCCATCTTTCATAACTGCAATCTCTTGACCTAAAAATACTGCTTCATCTATATTATGAGTTACTATCAGATAAGATAATTTATTTTCTTTATGGATTTTTAGGATTAAATTTTGCATTTCTTCTCGAGTAAGTGCATCAAGAGCAGAAAAAGGCTCATCCATTAAAAGTAAATCTGGATTTAAAACAAGAGAACGAGCAATAGCTACTCTTTGATTTTGTCCTCCACTTAACTCAGCAGGATACTTATTTTGTAAATTATCTATTCCCATTTTTTCTAACGCTTTTACCACTATTTTATCAACTTTCTTTTTATCATAGTTTCTTACTTTAAGACCTAAAGCTACATTTGCAAAAACTGTTTTCCAAGGAAAAAGCCCATAATTCTGCAAAATAACACCGGTTTTTTTTCTGATATTATTAATTATATCACCATTTATTTTAATTGTTCCCTGATTTGGTTTTAATAAACCAGCCAACAAATATATTAATGTAGATTTGCCACAACCTGAAGGACCTATTATAGCCAGGCTCTTTCCTTCATTAATCGAAAAGTTGATATTTTTTACTACTTTTTTGTTTTGATAAGAAAAATTTAAATCTGAAACTTTAATCATTTTCGACAAATTTCCCCTCTATCATCTGTTGATAAGAAACTTCTACCTCAATATTTTGTTTATCTTCGACCCAATTGATAACTCTATTTAAGTATGATTCTGAAGGCACTCTTGCTAATTTATATTCCGGTAAGGAAATTAGTTCCTTTATTTCAGGTTTTAATTTTAACTCCTTTATTAATACATCTCTTGCTAAACTATCATCTTTTTGTATTTCACGAACAGCTTTATTATATGCTTTATGAAAACGGCTAATTGCTTCAGAATTATTTTCTATTGCTTTTTCAGTAAAGATCATTGCTTCTGGGGTAAAATCATATTGGTTTTTATAAACTCTTTTTTCTAAGCCAGCTAACTCACCCATTGAGGCTAAAGGTTCAGGGATAATAGCCATATCTAATTTTCCTGACTTAACCATTTCTAAACGAGCAGGAATCGCTGAAATATATATTTTGTTTAAATCATATTGATCTGACAAAAATTGTTCAGTAAGAAAATTTGAAACACTAATTTCCATCATCCCAATATCAATTTTCTCTTTTTCTTCGAAGCCTTTTTTAACTAAAAATGGAAAACTACCATCTGTACTAGTAGTTATTTTTATAGGAAACCCATTATGTACATTATTAACAAAAGCAATCAAGTCAGTCATAGCACCATCAAGTTCTCCGGTCTGTAAAGCACTCTGTCGATTTACAGCATTCGTATATATATCTATCTGCATATCTAAATTTTCTTCTTTATAATAACCCTTTTCATGTGCTAATAATATCGGGGCTGAATCAACAGCAGGCATTATGCCTATTTTTAAAGAAAAATCTTCTGCCATAATTTCACCACCAGAGTTAAATATAATTAGTGAACTAATTAACAAAAAACTTAAAAATAAAATAGTATTCTTTTTCATCTTCTCCAACTCCTTATATATTTAATGATTTATCAAATTTTAATTACTGTTTTATATTATATCGATTATATTAATTTTTTTCAATTTTATCCTACTTAAATAGAACAAAAATGTGAAATATATTATCAAAATTTAACGATATATTTATAGGCTTGTATAAAAAGGGTTTTCAACTTTTATCTATAATATAAAAAACAAATGACAAAGGAGTGATTAATATGATAGTTAGATGGTTAGGTGAAGCTTGTGTAGAAATAGAAGATGATTTAAACATTTTAATTGATCCTAATTATGAAACCCAACCTAAAAATACTCCTGATATAATTTTGGTAACCCATGAACATGATGATCATTTTGACATGGATGTTTTAGAAAAGTATCCTGATGCAAAAGTATATGGCCCTCAATCATTCTTTGATAATTTTGACGTCAAAGGTAAGGTTATTGAAAGTGGAGAAACGATTGAAAATAATGTTAAAGTACTAGATTGCGATTGTTATAATTCTGAAGAATCTGTCTGTTATTTTTACAAGGGTATCTATCATACTGCTGATTCGGCTGATTATCCAAAACCTAAAGAAAAAGTTGAATTAATGTTTACAGCCAGTTTTAAAGACTTTTTCAATGAATATTTAACTCGTGTTAAAGATATTAAACCAGATATAGTAATCCCTTATCACTTCAATTCTCAGTCTGAAGAAAATGTTAAAGAAGCAATGGAATTGAATAAAATATTAAGAGAAGCTGGTTATGATTCAAGATTACTTAAACCAGGTGATTTCATTAAAATTAAATAACTTTTTTAAATAAAGAAACCGCCGTGAGGCGGGTTCTTTTGTTTTTTTCTATTTAAAATTATCCGGAACTAGTAAAATAGTCTTCCATTATTTTTGAGCTTCTTTAACTGCCGCTAGAACCTCTTCAATATCAGGTAATTCTGGAATGTCATATTCTTTTGCCCAAACCATCTTACCTTCCGGATCAAGTAATAAATTTGCTCTCCCTGAAATCCCTTTGGATTCTATGAATACATCCATTATTTTAGCTACAAATCCTAAAGGATAAAAATCAGATAATATTTTTAATTTCTTTAGTCCAAGATGCTCTGACCATGCTTTCTTAGATGGTACGGGATCAACACTAATTCCAAAAGGAACAGTATTTAACTCTTCTAATTCATCATAATGTTCTTCAAGAGCTTTCATCTGTTTAGCACAAACACTTGTCCATGCTAAAGGATGAAAAGAAAGTAATTTAAATTTACCATTATAATCACTTAAATTAACATCATTGCCCTCTTGGTCTGGTAAAGTAAACCCATTCGGGTTTTTCCCTTTTCTAATCATACTCAATTCCTCCCTCTTGTTATTAGTCAGTCTTATAATATTCATGCTGACCTTTATAAGCATCATCTTTAAATCTTTTTCTTATTTCATCTAACTCTTTTTTACTATATGGTTCGAAATAACGCACAATTTCTAAATTCTGTTCCAAAACTTCAAAAGAATCAATCCCGCTAACTAAAGTACTGATTGGCATTGAAAGTGAATATCTGATAGCTTCTTCAACACTAATATCAGTTTCAAATATACGTCCGGCTGCCAAACTTTTCATTCCAATTACTCCCATATTTTTTTCATTAGCTTGTGGTAAAATCTGATTTTGAAAACTGCGGAAGTGATAATCAAGAACATTAAGGGGGAATTGAACAGTATCCCATTCAAAATCAATATCAAGCATTTCCTGATGTAGTGAAGGATATCTGTGACCTGTAAACCCTATATACTTAATTTTCCCCTCTTTTTTGGCTTTTAAAGCTTCTTCTAAAACACCTTCATTTACAATTTTAGTAGGTTCTCCTTTATTAATTATTTCGTGTAACTGTAAAAGATCTATATAATCTGTATCTAGTCTTTTTAAACTATCTTCTAATTGTTTATTAAATCTTTCTTTTGTACGACCGTGGTTTTTGGTCATTACGAATGCTTTTTGTCTATAACCATTCTTAAGTGCTTCTCCCATCAGCTTTTCACTTCGGCCTTGATGGTAACACCAAGCATTATCCATAAAAGTTATACCTTCATCTATTGCTTTCCGAATTAATTTTATTGACTCTTCTTTGTCTAATTTACCTATATGGTACCCGCCAAGTCCTAATATCGAAACCTTTTCTCCAGTTTTACCTAATAATCTTGTTGGAACACCTTTTTTATTCATTAAACTCACCCCTTTTAATTTTTATTAATTTTAAGCAGTTTCGCATTAATAGCAACGATCACAGTACTTAAAGACATTAAAACAGCACCAAATGCCGGCGAAATCATAATACCATAACCTGCTAATACACCTGCTGCTAAGGGAATTGCAATTGCATTATATCCGGTAGCCCAAAATAAATTTTGAACTATCTTATTATAAGTTGCTTTACCAAATTCTATTAGTGTTAATACATCAGCCGGATCACTTTCAACTAAAATAATATCCGCAGTTTCAGCAGCAACATCAGTCCCAGACCCAATTGCTATTCCAACATCAGCATTGGCCAAAGCTGGTGCATCATTCACACCGTCTCCTGTCATTGCTACAAACTCTTTTTCTCCTTTGAATTCTTTGATTTTTTCCTGTTTTTCATGGGGTAAAACTTCTGCTAAATATCCATCTAAAGACAGTTCATCACTTACATATTTAGCGGTTTGTTCATTATCCCCTGTTAACATCCATACCTTTATACCTTTCTTCTGTAATTTAGCTACAGTTTCTCTTGAAGATTCCCTGATTTTATCTGATAACGTAATTGCTCCAATGATCTCATTTTCTTCTAATACGAAAGTTATTGTAAAAGGACCAGATTTTTGTTTAAATCCTTTAGGAATTTCCATGTTGTTTTCTTCTAAATATCCAGGACTTACAACTAAATATTTTTCTCCATTTATTTTACCCTTTACACCTTTTCCTTTAATATTACTAAAATCTTTTATATCATAGTAATCTATTTCTTTTTCTTCAGCTTCTTTTTCTATACCTCTTGCTATAGGATGTTCGGAATTACTTTCTAAAGAAGCTGCATATTTTATAATATCTTCTTTGGAATAATTTTCTTTAAAAGATTGAATATCACTTACTCCAAACTCACCTTCTGTTAGAGTACCAGTTTTATCAAATACTATTGTAGAAATTTTTCGAGAGTTCTCAAAGGCTGTTCTATTTCTAATTAAAAGTCCATTTTGAGCAGAAATAGTAGTAGAAACTGCCACTACTAAAGGAATTGCTAAACCAAGAGCATGTGGACAAGTAATAACCATAACAGTTGCCATTCTTTCTATTGAAAAAGCAAGATCTCTACCAGCTCCTAACCAAGAAAATAGGGTTATTAACCCAACTGAAATAGCAATAATAGTTAGATAAAGTGCTGCTCTATCAGCTAAACCCTGAGTTTTTGATTTAGCTTTTTGGGCTTCTGAAACCAAATTAATAACCTGTGAAAGATAACTGTCCTCACCGGCATTTTTAATCTCTACCTCAATAGAACTATCTCCATTTATTGAACCACCAATTACTTCATCACCAATATTTTTTTCTACTGGTTCTGATTCGCCTGTTAACATTGATTCATTAATATAACTTGTTCCTTCAACAATTTCACCATCAGCAGGTAATTTTTCACCCGGACGAACTAATATTTGGTCCCCTACTTCTAATTCTTTTATCTTAACATCAACAATTTCATCATCTTCAATTAGATGAGCAGTATCTGGCATTAACTTAGCTAATTCTTCAAGTGCACGCGATGCACTC
This sequence comes from Halanaerobiales bacterium, assembly GCA_021736945.1. Classification (GTDB taxonomy): domain Bacteria; phylum Bacillota; class Halanaerobiia; order Halanaerobiales; family M55B127; genus M55B127. Next base: position 15,512 of record JAIPEX010000015.1, read on the forward strand.
ATTACTGATCTCATTTCTATCCAATGACCTAAAAGCATAATTACTATTAAAGTAGCAAGTTCCCAGAAGAAAAATCTACCCTCTAAGCCAAACACAACTGCACTACTGTAAACATATGCAACTGAAATAGCTAAAGCTATAAGGGTCATCATTCCAGGAGTTTTATCACTTAATTCATTATATAGTCCTTTAAGAAAGGGCCATCCTCCGTAGAAAAAGATAATTGTGGATAAGAAAAACAATAAATAATTACTACCATAAAAAGTGATCTCTATATTTATAAAAGACTGTATCATAGGAGATAATATTAATATTGGAACCATAAAAACCAATGAAACTAAAAATCTCCTTTTAAAATCTTTTACCATTTCTTTATGATTATTGCCCATCAAATGCTCCCTCCCAAATCTATTTTTTATTAAAAGGTTTTGAAATACTTATTTTATTATTTCTTTAACTTCTTCAATTTTGTTAGGATAAATAGGACTAAGATAGGAATTATCAATTATCTGATTTATCTCCTGGTCGGAAATAAAGCCCGAGCGGTAAGAATTTAATTTAGTTGCTATATGAGAATCAATAAATTCCTGTTCATTTTTAAATATCTCCATAAGTTTATTATATAGATTTTTATTTGACCTAACTTGATATTTTTGATGATAATCTTCTGCCACATAGAATTTATCTAATTCTTTTACCTCAAAATATATTTCTTCTGCTTCTCTTCTTTTTGCCTCTACTTCTTTAATATGATCTTTTTGCTTCTCGTTGTCATAAAAAATTATATATCTATACTGTCCAGAAATAGGTCTGAAATTAACTTCAGTTATTTCAATATAATAATCCACCAATTCTTCATAGGAAATAACTTCTGGATTATATAGAACTTTTAATGTCTCAGCATGATTTCCAATCTCCTTATAGGTGGGATTATCAGTTGTACCACCAGCATAACCTACATAAGAATATACTACTCCCTCTAAGGCACCAAACTGGGCCTCTGTGCCCCAAAATCAGCCTTTAGCAAAATGAGCAGCTTGTAAAAACTGTAAAGAAGCTGAATTCACACAGTACCTTAAACCTGTAGGTTCAGGACCATCACTAAATAAGTGTCCTAGATGACCACCACACCTTGCACAAATTACCTCTGTACGTTCCATTCCCATACTAGTATCTTTTCTTGTAATAACCGAATTATCTGAATAAACATCGTAGAAACTAGGCCAACCACTACCTGAACTATACTTATGCTCTGAATCAAATAAGAAATTTCCACAGGCTGCACAGGTATAAATACCTTTTTCTTTATTTCTATAATATTTATTATTGAAAGCAGGTTCTGTATTTCTTTCTTTTAATATACTATACTCCTCATCTGTCAACTTAGATTTCCAAAACTCATCAAAAAGCTCTATTGGGTACTCACCTTCTACTTTTAAAGCGCTTATCATTGGAGTCATAAAGATTACAATAAGGAAAACGAGCGACAATATAATTAAATAATTATTGTTTCCCAATTTCATTCCTTCTTTCTTTTTATTTTTTTTCATCCTCCAACTCATCCATAATTTCTCTGATTTTCTTTTTCTCCCAATTTTCTCCCAAAATCCTACTAACTCCGAAAACTTGGGTCCAATGAACAGCCAAACCAATACCCCAACCTATCAACGGCCAATAAAACCAATAGTTACCAGGAGAAACAATATAATTTATAATAAATATTCCAATATTTACAACTATATAGACCAAAAGGTGAGAATAAAAATCTTTTATTTCTTTAACTTTTTCTTTAGCCTTTTTATATTTTTCATCTTCTTTCATAATTAGACCACTCCCTCTTGTGTTAATATCTATTATTATAAATTCTTTTATAAGGATAAAAGTCCTGCAATTCTTTAATGACAAAAATTTGAAATATATAAAGGTTTTTTTATTTTAAATAAGAATAATAATAGTGAACATATACTAAAAGGGTGTGAAAAAATGAAATTAAGATATTTTAATTTTGAAAAAGATTTTGATAAAATTTTTAAAATATGGCAGGAAGTAGGCTGGATAAATGATGATGAAAAACAAAACGAAGCTTTACAGTATTTTGTAAAAGGTGGCCAGGGTAAAGTTGCATTATTAAAAGATCAAGTTGAAGGATATGTTAATTCTACTCCGGGACATATTCAATACTTAGATGAAGAATTGTCTCTCCAAGCTATTACTGCTGTTACAATAAGCAGAATTGCAAGAAAACAAGGCATTGCTACCAAAGCAACTGCTGAAGTAATTGCAGAATATGCAGCACAAGGAGTAAATGTATCAGCTCTTGGCATGTTTGAACAAGGGTTTTATAATAAGCTAGGATATGGTACTGGTAGTTATGAACATCTTATTAGTTTTGATCCCGATCATTTAGATTTAAAAGGAAAGGTTCCAGTTCCAGAAAGAATAACATTAGAAGATTTTAAAGACGTTCACAAATCTAGATTAGAACGTCAAAAAAAGCATGGCTATTGCACCTTATTACCTACAGAAATTACACATGCTGAAATGTTATTTGGTCCAAGCAAACCCTTCGGGCTTGGTTTTCGTGATAAAAATGATAATATTACCCATCATATGTGGATTAAACCTGAAAATGATTTACATGGGCCATATTTCATCAGGTGGATGGTTTTTAACAATAAAGATCAATTCTTTGATTTAATGAATTTATTGAGAAATTTAGGAGATCAAGTCCATCTAGTAAAATTATGGGAGCCAGCTGGAATTCAATTTCAAAACTTTATTAAAAAACCTTATCGCGATTCCCATGTGACAAAAAACAGTAAATTTGAAGTTGCAAATAAAGCTAATGCATACTGGCAGGCTCGAATTTTAAATCTTAAAGATTGTATTAATAAAACAACTTTTTCTAATAACAAACTAGAATTTAATATTAAGTTAAAAGATCCTATTGAAAAGTATTTAGATAACGACTCTCCATGGCAAGGTTTGAGTGGAGAATACACTATAAGTTTTGGAAGAACATCTGAAATTAAAAAAGGATTAACCCCACAACTTCCAATTCTCAAAACTAATATAAATACTTTTACAAGAATGTGGTTAGGAGCAGCTCGCCCTTCTATATTACCATATACTAATTACTTTGAAGCTTCTGAATCACTTATACAAAAATTAGATAACCTTTTTATTACAATACCAAAACCTCATATAGATTGGGATTTTTAATATATATTGAATAAAACTTAACTCAAGAACATTATATCATTCCTATATAATATACAAAAGGGTGAAAATCATTATGAAAAATTATGTAGAGTTTGTGAAAGATCATAGAAAATTACTATTTATAATATTTATTACTATTAATATATTGGCTATAGTAGGTCTTTTTCGAATTCAGATAAATCCAGAGTTTAATATATTTATGCCAGAAGGTTCGATATATAAAGAAACTCTAGACAAGATGAGTCGGTATTTTTCCACATCTGATCAAATTTCCTTTTTAATAGAAACCCAAAATTATGAACTTAATCCTCAAAATATCTCTGAATTTAGAAGCTTCCAAGCTTTCTTAGAAAAACAGAATAATATTAATTATATAAATGGTCCTACACCAAGAGAAATTCCAGTTGGACGACAAAAAATTGAACTAAATAATATAAATGAAGAAAAAGTTGTCCATTTAAAAAACTATTATAATAACATGGGGAAACTAAGCACAATTTATAAAAATAATAATAAACTATATGCATCTTTTACAATTTTCCCAGAATCCAATTTTTCTAACGAAAATCTAAACAATATTGAAAACTATTTAGAAGATAATAATATGAATTATTATGCTTCCGGAAATTTATATATGCAGCAAAAAATAATAGATTATATACTATTAATATTATTATTCATTCCACCAACTGCTCTAATATTAATATTATTAGTATTTAAAACTCAAATGGGTAGTTTAAAAGCCACCCTATTTTCTATTCTACCAGCCGGTATCGCTGCTCTCTGGGCATTAGGTGCTGTCGGATGGTCAGGTAATCAAGTTTCTATAATTACAGTTTTAGCACCTATTTTTACTATAGTAATTGGTAGTGCTGATGGACTTCATTTTGTTTCACATCTCCAAGAATCACAAGATGAGGGAAAAAGTAGAATTGAAAGTATAATAAATACATTAAAAATGATTGGAATTCCTATGATAATTACAACAATTACTTCTATGATCGGGTTTCTTTCTCTTTTAGTTATGAATACAGAAGCAATTTATGATCTTGCTATATTTGCTTCCCTTGGGGTTTTTCTAGCTGGTATTGCAACCTGGTTTGTTCTACCCTTATTCTTATCTGGAAATATTAATTTGCCCTATTATAATAAAGGTAAAAAGTTGTTTACGTCCCATATAAAAAACCTTTGGGGAAAGCCTAGCATAATCATTTTAATTGGTCTCCTTTTAATTGCTTCATTTGGTATCCCTAAAATTAATACTGAATTTAATATGCCTATGGTATATCGGGATTTCACAAGTGTCCATAAAAGCTTTGAAAAAATCAAAGAAATTACTGGCGGAAGTCTACCTTTATACTTATTAGTAAAAAGTGAAGAAAATCCGTTAAAACCGGAAAACGCAGAACAAATAATAAGTATGCAAAATGAACTAATAGAAAAGGATTTAGCAGCTAAAACCATGAGTGCTTTTGATATTTATTCCATAATTTATAGTAACTTTTCTAATACTCAAGGAAACCAATATCCCACCAGTTTAAATCAGATAAACATGATAAATCAGATGGCTTTTTCTGAAAAAGGTTTTAATCCAACAAAACAGTTTATAAACATTGCAGAAAACTATAGCAGAGTAATGATTTTTCCCAATAATTTAGATAATTCAACCCTCGAAAAAATTGCTACTTATATAAATGATAAAAATAACAGTTTAGATAAATTAGAGATAAAACTAACTGGTATTCAGTATTTAATGCATGATTTAAATCAAAATATGTTATCCAACCAAAAAAATACATTATTTTTAGCTTTCGCCATTGTATTTCTGCTATTGTTTGTATCCTTGAAGAAATTTTTGCCGGCAATTATTTCTATTTTACCAATAGGATTTACTGTGTTGATATTATTTGGCTTTTTAGGGCTTAGCACTATTTCCTTAAATCTATTCACAGCTACAATTTTTAGTATCACTATTGGTGTAGGAATTGATTATGCTGTACACTTCACTTCAGTTTGGATGAATTTTAAAAAACAAGGATATGAAAACATAAAGGCAGTCAATAAAGCATATGACTATACCGCTAGACCAATTATGGCCAATGCCTTTGGATTAGCCATAGGATTAAGTGCTCTTTTGATGTCTCCTCTAAGAATACATCTATATGTATCAACCTTAATGTGGGTTTCCATGATTTCAGGAGTATTTTTAAGTTTATCCTTTTTACCTACTTTATTAAAAAAGCTTAAATGATTTTATATATTTAACTTTAAAAAATTAAAGAGGTTCTAAATTTAATAGGACCTTTTTTCTTGTTGTTTTTACAATTTGGTTTACTTTTTATTAAAAATATTGTTTTTGTTTATTAGATGGATTATTTTTTCATTATGGAACCTCTCAATTATTTTAAATTGATCTATTATACCAGGTATAATGACCGGAATCTTTTTTAAGGATTTAATATTTAAATAAGTCATAGACTTATTTTTACTGTATCTATTTAGGTAATAGTCCCCAATAAAACTATTTAAAAACAATGCTAAATATTGAGGCATCACAATATTTTTATCTGCTCTAATTCTTGCTATATCGTTATAAAAATGCATTCCTGCTTCTTTTCTAGTTACCAGAGTACAAGGACCAATTTTACCTTTTACCCTGAGCATAATATCATTGTTTTGCAATTGATGTTTTTTTATATTATGGTCAGGGGTTTTATTTTTGTTTTCTAATTTTAATTTCATAACCTCAATATTTTTACCTTTTATTAGAGATTTTTTATCTATTTTATCTAAATTACGATATTGTAATCCCATAGTTATATCTAAGGCCATTTCATTAAGATTCTTAATTTGATGACTAGTTTTTGACTCTAAATTCGAAGTCAATAACTTTTTTATATTCCATGTTTTTTTCTGTTTTAATGTTTTTTTGGAATAAATTTCACTACTTTTATTTTTTAATATATTATAATTTATTTCAAAGGTATCTTCAAAAATTTTATCAATAGTATCTTTTAAAGATAATTTGCTAGTTTTTTCTTCAAGAGAACGAAGATAGCTTTTGACATTTTTACTCTTCTTTTTTCTTTTAGATTCCTCTAACCATTTAATATTTATCTTTTTAAACTCTTCAATATTTATTTTTTTACCATAACTGCCTTGATAATATGATCTAACTTGTTTTTTTACATAATCATCTTCTAGAGCCCAGTAAATATAATAAGGGTCTGTCATTCTATTATATTTAGGTACCAAAACAGCGAAATAATCCGAGACTATATAAGTGTTATTTTTAATAAAAACAGGAGAAATCTTTTTACTTTGGATAGTTGGGAATATAATATCTCCAGGTTTGGCAATCAACCTGGCTCTTTTAGGTAAGTCCTTAATGCTTTTTATTGATAGTGGTTTTATAATCCTGCCAGTATTCTTATCTATAGATTTTGCTTCTATTAATTTCATGTCTTCACTTATCTTATTATTACTAAGGTATCTTTTTTCAGGGTTAATATATAATAAGTCAGTTATATTTATTATTTCTGTATCCGGATGTTTAGGTAAATTAAGATGTCTTTTAACTGACCACTTATTCTCAAGTTCTTTTTTATTAATAACTATTGAATTCATTCTACCACATCTTTAAAATAAGAGTTGAATTTATTCAGTAAATTATTTTTCTCTGCTTGTGTATCCTTTTCTAGATGTGCTAAAAAAACTTTATCATTTTTTTCTTTACTATTTTTTATAATTAAAAGGGAAGTATTTACTGCCCTATTTTTATATAAGATAGTTTTAGGAAATTCTATAATTGATAACAGATCAAAATTATCTAAAATTCTTTCTCTAAGATCTTCAAATTGTTTGTTATTCAAAACTCCATCTTTGACAACACCAAATATATATCCATCGTCTTTTAACCTTTGCAATGTTGCCTGTAAAGCTGCCTCTTTTATATCAACTTTTTTATTATTGAAGTCAACCTTTTTACTGTTAAATAATATAGGACTGAATATTAAATCATATTTCCGCTCTAGATCTGTATTTACTATATTCTCTTCAACAAAATTAACTTCACCTATCTCACCAACTTTATAGAGGTTTTCATATATATTTTTATTGCTTATTTTATCACTATAAATATCAATCTGATCTATATTCATATTATAGTAAATCCGTTCTAGCAATTCTGGTTCATTGTTAGTTAATAAAATATTCAAGTTTTTTTCTTCTTTAATTATATCTAATTGTTCGGCTATCATCTCTAAAATATTTTCAGGGATAAAAATCGGTAATTCTTTTTTATTGATATTGTTATTAATAACTTTTGATAATACCTGAAATTTTTCTTTTGGTCCCAATAAAATCATTTCTTTTATTACTTCATAATATGGATTGCTTTTATTTATATTCATTGTATTATTTTGATAATTTATTAATATTTCAAGAATATTTTTTACATCATCTATCGAATCATTACCACTGTTATTTATATACTCCTGTACTATGTTAATTTCATCAATAATAGAAGTTTTCTCTACCATCCTCTTCCACCTCTTTTATATATTATACATATGTTGTGAACATATAATGAATTATTTTTTGCTTTGTTAGATAATAAAAAATTTTTTCCTCTATAAAAGCTGTCTTTTGATTTGTTAGTATTTTTTAAAACTATATCCAACCATAAATAACATGCCATACAATATCAGCCCAAAAATGAATACTGATCGCTGCTAATATTCCATACTTTCTAAAATAATAAGCTGCAGGTATGGATATTAAACTATTTAAAATTAATAACTCAATTATTAAAATCGTTGATAAACCAGAAATTGTTTTTGCACCCACTAAAAACATAATAGAAGGAAGGTGGGCACCGGCAAATAAAATTGCAGAAATAATAGAAATAATCCAAAAAATAATATTCTTATATTTATCATTTAAAATAACCTTTGAAATTAACCAGACCCAAAAAGTTATAAAAAACAATCTAAAAATTAACTCTTCCCCGATCCCTGCTGACAATGAAGCGAAAAAAGATGTAGGAAAAGGGGGATGTACTAATTTACCGAATCCATTGAAAAAACTGAAGATATAGTCTAATATAATTAAAAAAACACCAGCTGTTACTCCTAATAATGCAGGATATACCAATTTTTCCTTAACATTGTATTTATTATCCCAAAGTTCAGGAAACTCAATCTTTTTAGATAATCTTAAACCAACATAACCTAATCCTCCATATATAATCACCATGATAAAAAAATTTACTAATGCAATGATGTTTTTACTGGTGGGGAGTTCTTGCTGTTGTATAGATATCATCTGTCCCTGTGGTAAATAGACTGATATAACTGAAGATATAGTTAATAAGAAGATTAATATTATATAACCTTTTTGAGATTTTTTATTCATCTTATCTCACCTTGATTCTAGTTAAATTTAATAAAATCTATATCTTTTAGTATTCTTAATACTACCTTTCATAACCAAACGTGTTAACAAGAAAGAAATAGGTATAATAACCATCCACTGCAATAAGGGAAGTAATCCTACTTCAGTACCTATCAAAAGTGGCATACTATTACTATAACCCCATCTACCTAAGTATAATGCATTAACCTCAACATAAAAACTTGCTAAAAGGGCAAGCAACAAAATTATAAAGGTATCTTTTTTATCCCAAATTAAAAACCACTTCCAATCAAAATTAATTATAGACATAAAGATAAATAATATAAGAGTTATTATTACATCTAAGAATATTCTACCCGTTAGTAAATTATAATTTTCAAAAGAAGCTTCTCCATTTATTGTATAAAATATTCCAGTTTGTCCATATTCCCAAAGACCATTTAAAGCTGTAGAAATGATTATTAAAACCAATAAAAACAATAGTAGTTTTTTCACTATTAATCCTCCCTAGGTACAGTTATTACTCCTTAATATATATTATTCAGGAAAATTGATGTTTTTCCTTTTACGAAAAACAGTAAGTAGAAAATATATCGCTTTATTTATCAAGAATAATTAGTAGCAATATAATCAATTATAATACCATAAACTATTCCAGCTAAAAATCCAGGCCAGTCCCTAAAACCAGTTGATAAAAAGAAGGCTGTTGTTACTAAAGTTCCTAATAAAAGTCCTCTTAAAATATATCTTTTTTTCATCCAATTACCTGCTAAACCGATAATAAGGCCCATTATTATTCTATTATACCACATAGCAAATAAATATAATTCATTTCCTGCATAACCCTGACGATAACCAACTCCTATTATACAAAAAATACCCAGTATAGCTCCGACTAATAAAGATAATCTTAATCTTTTTGTGAACATTAATAACCCTCCATTCTAATATATACTCTCTTGGTTTAAACTTCTTTACCTATACCAATCATCCTTTATATTTTATTAGTTTTTATTTTTAATTCTTCAATTTCTTCTTCTAACTTGTTAATTCTATCTTTAAATTTATTTGTTTGTGCAATGGCTGCCAAAGCAAAAACAAAAGCTGGTGCAGCTAAAAACCCTAAAAATTCCATATTAACACCTTCTTTCTGATTAGAAATCACTACTTCTAGCCCATTTAAATAATTCTTTAAAACTAGCATTCTTACCATACATTAACATTCCAACCCTGAATATTTTAGCAGCTAATTTAATAAATAAATAATTTGCTACAATCAACAAAACCATGACACCAATAATTTCTAATAACGGAGGATTAGAAAAACCTAATCTAATCAACATTGTAGTGGCCGAAGTAAAAGGAATATATGTGAATATATAACTGAATAGCCCTTCGGGATTATTAACTATGAAACTTGAGAAATAAAGTGGAATCAGTGGTATCATAACCATAAAACCTGTAGATTGGGAACCAGATTGAGCTTCTTTCATACCTGAACCTACAATTGCATTAATTGCAGAGATCAAAACAAAACCCAATACAAAAAAGATAAACATATACATAATTTTTATGGTAAATAATGATGTTAATGAAAAATCAAAAACAAATTTTAATACTGTTAAAGCGGAAATGGACCATATGATAATCTGTATTAAACCAATAATTCCATAACCTAACACTTTTCCCATCATCAAATCCCAAGAATTAATAGATGATAAAATAATTTCAACTATTCTATTGCTTTTTTCCTTTATAATACTTTGCATTAAAGCTGAACCTGAAAAAATTGCTGCAAAAACCATTAGCATGGCAAAACCAAAAGGCAAAAGCATCTCCATGACATTATTATTTGAAGACCCTTGAGAATTTAATGATTTAGATTTTATATTTATTTCTTGAACCAAATTATTAATTTCATTTACATTATAACCGGCCTGTTCTATTCTTATTTCTGTAATCAGGGGATTTAAAATGTTTTTTATTCTTTCAGTTTCAACTCCCTGTAAGTCTTTGAAATAATTATCTACTGAATTGTTTTCTATAACCCCTTGTGGAATAAACAAAAAACTACTAAGGTTGTTTTCATCTATCGTTTTTGCAATTTCATCTTCATTAATATTTTCAAAAAATACAAAGTTTATTGTCTCGGTTTCTCGCGCTTTAATTTCTTCATTGGTAATAGCTTCTGATTGATTATAAATACCAACTACTAATTTTTCAGTCTCTCCACCACCTGCTGAAAAAAATCCTATAGCTCCTCCAATAATTAAAATCATGATTGGAACAAAGAATGTCATAATAATAAAGGTCTTATTTTTAATTATTGTTTTTATTTCCCATTTTGCAACTTTGAAACTATCTTTCATTATTCTTTACCTCCTTTAGCTGTATGGACAAAAATTTCATGAAGAGGAGGTTTTACAACTGATATTTCATCAACCTCAATTTTATCTGAAATAAACGATAAAAAATCTTTTATATTTACATTATTTTTAATATTAAAAGAAACTTCATTGTCTTCAATTTCAAGATCCGAAACATTGCTCAAATTCTTGATAAAATTTAAATTACTTTTAGATTTTATAATGACTTTTTTTTCATTATAATCATCCTTAATATCTTCAATATTGCCATATAATACTTTTTGGCCGTTGTTTATCATAAAAATCCGACTGCAAATTTCTTCAACCAAATTCATTCTGTGAGAAGACAATAAGATAGTTGTCCCTTCTTTGGTTAAATCACGAATAATTTTTTTAAATAATTCTTGGTTTACAGGATCCAACCCAGAAAAGACCTCATCCAAAATTAGTAATTTAGGCTTATGAATAACAGAAATAATAAACTGAACTTTCTGCTGCATACCTCGCGAAAGATCTTCAATCTTATTATTTTCAAATTTTGCTAAATCAAATAATTCCAACCATCTATTAGCTTCTTTTTTTGCCTTCTCTTGCTCCATGTTTTTAAGATCTGCAAAGTATAAGATAGTATCTAATACTTTAGTTGTATCATAAATCCCTCTTTCTTCAGGTAAATAACCTATCTGTTTTTGATCCTTAATTACATTTTTATTTAAGACAATTTCTCCTTTATCAGGTTGAATAATATCCATAATCATTCTTATTGTAGTAGTCTTTCCGGCGCCATTTGGACCTAACAGTCCTAAAACTTCTCCCACCTCAACTTTAAAAGAAATTCTATCAACTGCTTTTGTACTTTGAAATGTTTTCTCTATATTACGAACTTCCATTACTTGTTTAGTCATTCTAAGTCCCTCCAACTTATTTCTCTCTCATATTGTTATTTTAATTAATTCAAACTAGTTTATCAAGCAATTTAATTGTTATTAATAATTTATTAATATATTTAATAAAAAGATAATATTTTTAAATTGTAAAACATTTACTTTTTTGCAAAATACATATCATATATAATTCTAATTGCATGAAGGATATTCACCCTTTTAATTGAATTATATAAAGTAGATAATAACATATAGAAACAACAAATATAAGGAGGTTATATATTAATGTCTGATTATCATGAACCCCAAGAAAATATGGATGAAAAGACTCTTGACACCGCACGTATATTAAATAGTTTAAAAGAAGAAATTGAGGCTGTCAATTGGTACAATCAGAGGGCTTCCGCAACTAATGATCCAGATGTACAAGCAATTTTAGAACACAATCGCGACGAAGAAATAGAACATGCTGCTATGGCATTAGAATGGTTAAGAAGAAATGTACCAGCCTGGAAAGAAGAATTAGAAACTTATCTTTTTACCAATCAACCAATAACAGAAATTGAAGAAGCTGAAGGTGAAGGAGAAGATGACGATAATGGTGATGAAAACAAAGGTTTAAATATTGGTAATATGAAATAACATATAAGGAGGTATTAATATGGATTTATTAAAAAGAAATCAAGCTCCAATCACTCAAAAAGGATGGGAAGAAATAGATGAAAGAGCTGCTGAGGTTTTCAAAACTCAATTAACAGCACGTAAATCTGTTCACGTAAATGGACCACACGGAATAAACTTTAATTCAATTTCAGAAGGTAAACTTGGAATTATTAAGGGAAATGAAGATGAAGTAAGAAGTAGCAAATATAAAGTTACTCCACTTATTGAATCACGCTATACTTTTGAACTAAATAGATGGGAAATGGATAATTTAGAAAGAGGAGCTAAAGATGTTGATTTAGGTCCTTTAGAAGAAGCAGTAGAAAAAATGGCTGAATTTGAAGATAATGCAATCTATAATGGCTTTAAAGAAGGAGACATTAAGGGATTAAATAAAGTAGCTAAAAAATCTCTTTCTTTTGGTAAAGAAGATTCTTCAATAATGAATTCAGTAAGTGAAGGTATGATAATGTTACAAGATGTATATGCTGATAAACCATATAATTTAATTGTGGGTAAAGAAGCATATTCACGAATCCAAAAACAGATTAAAGGTTATCCTTTAAATAAAAGAATCGAAGAAACTATTGAGGGCGAGATAATTTTCAGTGAAGAAATTGAAGGAGCACTTTTAATCCCAAAAGATCATGAAGATTTAGAATTAACTATTGGTCAGGACTTCTCAATTGGATTTGAAGAACATGATGCAAAATCAGTTAAGTTATTTATAAGTGAATCATTCATGTTCAGAGTTCTTGATCCTGAAATAATAGTAAAATATACAGTTTAAAATAAATAAAACTAGATTTAATAAAGGGACAGCGATTAGCTGTCCCTTTTTGTATTTATTTAGCTTTAAACTTTTTATATTTAACTAAATCCTCTTTTTTATTAATGTTAAAAAATATTCTTTCTGTATCAGCCACTTTTTTAATTTCTGATTCAGGAATCTTCTTCACATTAATTGCATTAAATAAATAATCAAAGTTAAGTTGACCTTTTTCGATTAAGTTAAATATTTTTCTTTTTATATTTTTACTATAAATTCCCACAAAAGGTTCTAAATAACCGTCTTTTACAGGAATATATGCCTCATAACCACTGTTTTTACTTATATATTCTTTCATGAAATTTAAATAATTCTCACAGATAAAAGGCATATCACAGGCCTGGAGGTAATTATATTTGCTATCAGACTTTGAGAGACCAGTATATAATCCTCCTAATGGTCCTTTGTCAGGAACTATATCTGTTAAATATTCAATTTGTTTTTTAGTTCCATTAAATTCGCGTTTTTTATTCCCTATAATATATATTTTATCAAAAAACATTTCCAGTTTTTCGACAATGTTTTCTAACATAGGTTTTTGTTCTAATTTATACATAGCTTTATCAGAACCAAATCTTGAACTTTTACCACCTGCTAATATAATAGCATTCATATAAATCATCCTCTAATTTAGCTTTTCTAAACTTACTGCAGTAACTTTTAGTTCTGGTATTTTGGCATCCTCATCTAAAACAGGGTTAGTTAGCCGGTTAGCAGGGCTTTCCGCATAGTGGAAAGGCATAAAAATCTGTCCTTTACTAACTCTTTCTCCTACTTTTGCATAAGTTTCTACTTCCCCTCTTCTAGAAGTAACTTTTACTCTATCCTTATTTTCAATACCTAATTCTTCAGCATCTTTCTTATTGATTTCTACATAAGCATCTGGGGAATGATTATCAATTGATTTTGAATTTCTTGTCATAGTTCCCGTATGGAAATGATAAAGCATTCTCCCAGTCATCATTATATAGGGATATTCTTCATCAGCTTCTTCAGCTGGAGGTATATATGTTACAGAGTTAAATTTACCTTTTCCTCTTGAAAACTCTCCTTCATGTAAAAATTTAGTACCTGGATGATTTTCATCTAAACATGGCCATTGTAATCCCTGATCACCTAATCTATTTTCTCTTATTCCTCCATAAATTGGAGTTAAATCTGCAATCTCATCTAGTATTTCAGCAGGATTATTATATTCCATTTCATAACCCATACGATTAGCTATCTCCACTATAATCTCCCAATCAGGTTTTGCTACTCCAGGAGCAGGAACAGCCTTTTCAACTTTTTGAACTCTTCTTTCTGTGTTTGTAAACGTACCATTTTTTTCAGCAAAACTTGCTGCTGGTAAAACCACATCAGCATATTCAGCTGTATCACTAAGGAATATATCCTGGACAACTAAGAATTCAACATCTTCTAGAGCTTGCTGGATATGATTTTGATCTGGATCAGAAATCATTGGATTTTCGCCCATTATATATAATCCATGTAAATTACCTTTATTAACTTCATTAAAGATCTCGACTACAGTTAATCCTACTTCTGATGATAAGTCATCAACTTCCCAATAGTCACTAAATTTTTCTCTAATTTCGGGGTCTTCGACTGATTGATAACCAGGGTAAACATTAGATAATGCCCCAAGGTCACAAGCTCCCTGAACATTATTTTGACCTCTTAAAGGATTCACTCCTGTACTTTCAAAACCTACATTCCCAGTCAACATTGCAAGATTAGCAACAGATAGAACATTATCAGTACCTGTTCTATGTTGAGTTATCCCCATTGCGAAATATATTGCGGCTTTATCAGCTTTTCCAAATATTTTGGCAGCTTTAATAATATCTTCTTTATCGATACCCGTTATTTCTTCTACCTTTTCTGGAGTATATTCTGCCACTACTTCTTTTACAATCTCAAAATTTTCTGTTCTATCTTTTATATATTTTTTATCATGTAAATCTTCTTTTATTATTACATGCATTAAACCATTTAATAATGCTACATCAGTTCCAGGTTTCTGATTTAAAGAAACCGCAGCTAAAGGAGAAAATTCAATGTCTCTGGGATCAGCTACTATTATTTTTGTGCCATTTTTATATGCTTTTTTAATTTTACTACCTATAACAGGATGGTTTTCCGTAGGATTTGAGCCTGTTATAAATATTACATCTGCTCCCTCAATTTCACCGATAGAATTAGTCATTGCTCCAGAACCAAAAGCCTTTACTAAACCAGTTACGGTTGAAGCATGACAAAGTCTAGCACAATGATCAACAGAGTTAGTACCAATTACCGCTCTCATAAACTTCTGCATTAAGTAATTTTCTTCATTTGTACACTTTGCCGAACTCAATCCGGCCATAGAATCAGGTCCATATTTGTCTTTGATTTCAGTAAATCTTTTTGCAACATAATCTAAGGCCTCATCCCACTTGCTTTCAACTAATTTACCATTTTTTCTAATTAGTGGTTTTCTTAAACGATCAGGATGACTAACAAATTGAAGTCCAAATCTACCTTTTACACAAGCTTCACCAGCAGGATTAGGTGTTCCCTCCCTATATACTGAACCAACTTCTATTATTTCATCATCTTTTATTCTTAATTCCAACTGACATCCTACTCCACAGTATGGACAGGTTGTTACTACTGTTCTGAAATCTTTTTTCCTTCCTTGCTTTTTAGAAGGAATATAGGTTAAGGCACCAGTTGGACACATTTCTACACATTGTCCACAGAAAACACATGTAGATTTTTCAGTATCAAAACCTTGATCCAAAGTAGTACCAACTTTTGTTTGAAAACCTCTTTCTATAAAATCAATAGCATCTGAACACTGAACTTCTTTATCAACTCGAATACATTTTCCACACAATATACATTTATTAGGATCTAATTCAATAAACTCATTATCTTTATAAAAATCAAAAACTCTATCATTTTCACTATCAAATGAAGATTCCTCTATATTATATTCATAGGCTAAATCCTGTAACTTACAATCACCATCAGCTTCACAAGTCATACATTCAATATTATGGTCTGATAACAATAAATCAAGAATTTCCCTTCTTCTATTCCATACTTTTTCACTCTTTGTTTTTATATTCATTCCTTCTGTTACAGGAGTTGAACAAGCAGTGGTTAAACTACCATTATCAGTTTCTACCATACACATTCTACAAGCACCTGTAATACTTAAATGTGGATCATAACATAACGTGGGAATTTTTATATCATTTTCCTGAGCAATCTCTAAAATAGTCTGGCCAGCACGAGCTTCATATTCATTATTGTCAATAGTAATATTCATAAATTTATTTCTCCTTTCCATTATGAAATAGCATCTACCGGACAGACGGGTTCACATGAACCACAGACTGTACATATTTCTGGATCTATTTTATGAGCTTCTTTTGGCTCACCAGATATAGCATCTACTGGACAGACACTAACACACTGAGTACAACCTATACATGCATCTTGATCTATTACATAGCTGTCTTTTAATTCTTTACACTGTCCAGCCGGACATCTATTTTCTTCTATATGTGCCTTATATTCATCTTTAAAATATCTAAGAGTCGTTAAAACAGGATTAGGGGCAGTCTTTCCTAAGCCACATAATGAAGTCTCTTTTATAGTATGGGCTAAATTATTCAATTTTTCTAAATCCTCAGATTTACCCTCACCTGCTACAATTCTTTCCAAAATATCGAGCATTCTTTTTGTACCAATTCTACATGGGGAACATTTCCCACAAGATTCTTTTTGGGTGAAACTTAAAAAGAATCTTGCTACTTCAACCATACATGTATCTTCATCCATTGCTACCATACCACCAGAACCTATCATGGCTCCTGCTTCCTGTAGTGAATCAAAATCTAAAGATAAATCAAAATGTTCTTTT
This sequence comes from Halanaerobiales bacterium, assembly GCA_021736945.1. Taxonomy (GTDB): domain Bacteria; phylum Bacillota; class Halanaerobiia; order Halanaerobiales; family M55B127; genus M55B127. The sequence goes on from JAIPEX010000015.1 coordinate 32,807, forward strand.
GTAAGGCATCCTCCAGAAGGTCCTCCAATTTGAACTGCTTTAAATTTTTTACCTTCTCTAATTCCGCCTCCAATATCATTGATAATTTTTTGCAAAGTAATCCCCATCGGTACTTCAATCAAACCGGTATTTTGAACATCACCAGTTAAAGCAAATGTTTTTGTTCCAGTACTATTTTTCTGACCTATATTACTAAACCATTCTGCACCTTTAGAAATTATACTGGGAATATTTGCTATTGTTTCAACATTATTAATATTAGTTGGTTTGCCCCACAATCCGGAATTTGCAGGATAAGGAGGTTTGGGTCTGGGCATACCTCTATCTCCTTCTATAGAAGCCATTAAAGCTGTCTCTTCGCCACATACAAATGCACCGGCTCCTTCAGTTATCTTTATTTCAAAATCAAACCCACTATCAAGTATATTTTTACCAATTAAACCTGCCTCTTTAGCATCTTTAATTGCCTTTCTCAATCTTTTTACAGCTAAGGGATATTCTGCCCTTACATAAATATGTCCTTTTGTAGCTCCAATGGCATAACCTGTAATTAGTAATCCTTCTAATACACGGTGCGGATCCCCCTCCATAACACTTCTATCCATAAATGCACCCGGGTCACCTTCATCACCATTTACTATAACATATTTCTGATCTGCTTTTGTTTGTCGAGTGAAATTCCACTTAGTGCCTGTAGGAAATCCTGCTCCACCTCGACCTCTCAATCCAGATTCACTAACAATCTCACAAACTTTTTCTGGTGATAGGTCAAATAAAACTTCACTTAAAGCTTGATATCCATCTTCCGCCAGATAATCTTCTATACTTTCAGGATCTATATTTCCACAATTTTCTAATGTAACTCTATTTTGATTTATATAAAAAGGTATTTCATTTTCTTTGGAATAATTTTTTCCATCTTGATCTTTGTATAATAAATCTTCAATTAAATTACCTTCTAATAAGGTTTCTTCTATTATATTATCTACATCTTTTTCTTCAACACCTTTATATAACAATCCAATTGGTTCAACTTTAACTAAAGGACCTTGTTCACAAAAACCGTGGCAACCACTCTTTTTTACTGTAACATTTTCTTTAGTATTTTCCTCCATTAAGTTAATACTTAAAGGAAGATCTAATTTGTCTATTTTCTTTTTGAGTTCTTCAAAAATTTCAATTGAACCATTAGCAACACAACCTGTTCCAGCACAAACTAATACTTTTAAACCTTCCTCACTAATTTGATTCTTAGAAGTATGAATTGCATCATATAATTCTTTTCTTGTTTTAAACACCCTTTTCACTCCCCCGGTATTCCTCTAATACATTTTTTATTTTATCAGGAGTCATTTTACCATATACTTTTTCATTAATGGTAACAACCGGTGCTAAACCACATGCACCAATACATGAAACTGTTTCCAAAGTAAATAATCCATCTTCAGTACTATTAGTACCTTCTTTAAAATTAAGTTGATCTTTAATTTTGTCTATTACATCTTGTGAGTCTCTAACATGACACGCAGTACCGTCACAAGCATGAATAACATATTTTCCTTTCGGAACCGTTGAAAATTGGGTATAAAAAGTTACAACCCCATAAATTTTGCTTAAGGGTATATTTAGCTCCTTACTTATGTATTCTTGCGCCTCAACGGGTAAATATCCAATTTCCTTTTGTACTTCATTTAGGATTGGAATTAAACTTCCTTTTTCACCTCTATACTCATCTATTATACTTTTTAATTTATTAAGATTTTAGATTGCAAGGTTTAATGCACGGTTTTTTTGGTTTTGAACTTGGATAAGCCCGAATTAGACTAGATAACCCCTCTAGCATATTGAAATAACTGCCGTGATGTCTTGAAATCAAACATTTTCCTGGGATAAGTATTAATAAATTCTTGTATGAATTTAACAAAGTTTCTCGTTATTCCCTTAAAAGACTCTCCTTTGGGAAGAAACCTTCTTATGAATCTG
>JAIPEX010000091.1 GCA_021736945.1 Halanaerobiales bacterium
AAAATGTCAAAGTAGAAGATAAAACAGATTATTATTCATTAATTGCTCTCCAAGGACCTATTTCCCGGGAAATAATTAATCCACTTTTAAAAGATGATATTTCTGATTTGAAGTTTTATAACTTCATTAATACTGATATTGCAGGAGTGGAAGCAATTGTCTCTAGAACTGGTTATACTGGTGAGTTGGGTTTTGAGATCTATTTAGACTCCGAAAATGCTGTTAAAGTATGGGAAGCATTAATAGAAGAAGGAAAGGATAAAGGATTAAAACCAGCCGGATTAGGTGCTAGAGATACCTTAAGACTTGAAAAAGCACTATGTTTATATGGAAATGATATCGATGAATCTACAAACCCTTTAGAAGCAGGTCTAGGTTGGACTGTAAAATTTGATAAAGATGAATTTAATGGAAAAGAAAAATTGAAACAGATAAAAGAAGAAGGAATTCAAAAGAAATTAGTTGGTTTTATTATGTCTGAAAGAGGTATACCAAGACATGGATATGAAATAGTAATAGATAATGCAGTTGTTGGCGAAGTAACTAGTGGTAGTTATTCACCAACTTTGGATGAAAATATTGGAATGGCATATATAGATAAAGAATATGCTAAAAAGGATACAGAAATAAAAATTCGCATAAGAAAACGCGAAGTAGAAGCACGTATTGTTGAAACACCATTTATTTAAAATAAAAAAGGGGGACTTTTTTATGAATATTCCAAATGATTTATATTACACTGAAAATCACGAATGGATTTCTATTGATGGGAAAGAAGCAGTAGTAGGTATTACTGAACATGCACAAGAAGAATTGGGTGACATAGTATTTGTTGAACTACCTTCTGTCGAAGAAGAATTAGATCAATTTGAAGAATTTGGGGTTATAGAATCTGTAAAGGCTGTTTCTGATGTATTTATGCCAGTTAGTGGAATTATTGTAGAGGTAAATGAAGACTTAATGGATGAACCTGAAAAGATAAATGAAGATCCTTTTGGAAGTGGTTGGTTAATTAAAGTTGAATTTAAAGATAAAGGCGAATTGGATGAATTAATGGATAGCACAGAATATGAAGCCTTTTTAGAGGAGGAATAGTAAATGGACTATGTCTCCAATACAAATAAAGAACGAGACTTAATGTTAAAAGAAATTGGCGTGGAGGCAGTAGAGGAAATTTTCAGCTCTATACCGGAAGAAGTTAGATTAGAAAGAGATCTAGATATTTCAGGAGGTATGTCTGAACTTGAATTAAAAAACCATATAAATGAAATAGCAGAAAAAAACTATTCATTAGATGAATATACCTCTTTTCTAGGAGCTGGTGCATATGATCATTATATACCTAGCATTATTGATCATTTAATTTCCAGACAAGAATATTATACTGCTTATACTCCTTATCAAGCTGAGTTAAGTCAAGGAACACTTCAAGTAATTTATGAATACCAAAGCATGATAGCGGAGTTAACAGGCATGGATATAGCTAATGCTTCTCTCTTAGACGGAGGCTCTGCTACTGCGGAAGCTATATTGATGGCTACAAGAATATCTCGAAAAAATAAAGTCCTATTATCAAGTGCGATACATCCAGCCTATAGAGAAGTATCTAAAACTTATGGTAGTCCAAAAGATTTAGAATTTGTAGAGATTGGGTTAGAAGATAGTACTACTGATCTAGATGAATTAGAAAATCAATTAGATGATGAAGTAGCAGCAATTGTGGTTCAATATCCAAACTTTTATGGATCTATTGAAGATTTGGAAAGAATTCAAGAAATGAAGGATAAGTATAAAAAGGTATTATTAATTGTAGTAGCTAATCCTATAACTTTAGGAACCTTAACTCCACCTTCAGAGTTTGGTGCAGATATTGTTGCGGGAGAAGGTCAAAGTTTAGGAAATACAATTAATTATGGAGGCCCATATTTGGGTTATTTGGCTTGTAAGGAAGATCGTAAAATTATTAGGCAACTTCCTGGAAGAATTGCTGGAGCTACTGAAGATGCTGAAGGTAATCGAGGCTATGTGTTAACTTTACAAACTAGAGAACAACATATTAGACGCGCTAAAGCCACTTCTAATATTTGTACTAATGAGGCCCTCAATTCGACTATTTCAACCATTTATATGGCTACTATGGGAAAACAAGGTTTAAAGGAAGTAGCAAATCAATCCTTTAAAAAAGCCCATTATCTTGCTGATAAAATTAATGAGTTGGAAAATTTCGAAGTTGTTAATATTGATAACTTTTTTCACGAATTCTGGGTTAAATCTAAAAAGCCTATAAAGAAATTGTTAGCTAAACTAAAAGATCATAAAATACTAGGTGGAGTAAATTTATCTAGATTTGGTGAAGAAAAAGGATTGTTATTAAGTGTAACTGAAAAAAGAACTAAAGCTGAATTAGATAAATTAGTTAAATTAATGGAGGAGATGTAAATGGCTGAAAGACTAATAAAAGAATATTCTAGTCCAGGTAGAAAGGGATATTCATTACCTCCGTTAGAAGTACCAGATATAGATGTAGAAGAACATGTGGGTAATAAATATTCACGAGATGAGCTTGATTTTCCTGAAGTTAGCGAAGTTGATGTAGTTAGACATTACACAGCTTTATCGGAACTCAATTATGGTGTAGATTCAGGTATTTATCCTCTTGGTTCATGTACGATGAAGTATAATCCCAAAAGAAATGAGGATATAGCGAGACTGAATAAATTAGCACATATTCATCCCTATCAAAATGAAGATGATGTTCAAGGATCTTTAGAGATATTATATAAATTAAAAGAAGACTTAGCTGAAATAAGTGGGATGGATGAAATGACTTTACAACCAGCTTCTGGAGCACATGGTGAATTAACAGGACTTTTAATTATAAGAAAATATTTTGAAGATAAAGGAATAGAAAAATCAAAAGTAATTGTTCCTGATTCTGCTCATGGCACTAATCCTGCTAGTGCTGTTATGGCAGGTTTTGATGTGGTTGAAATAGATTCAAATGAACATGGCATGATTGACATTGATAAACTAAAAGATGCTGTAGATGATGATGTTGCAGCTCTTATGTTAACTAATCCAAATACTCTAGGTATATTTGAAAAAGATATTTCGGAAATTGCTGAAATAATTCATGAAGCAGGTGGACTTTTATATTATGATGGTGCCAATCTGAATGCAGTAATGGGTTATGCAAGACCAGGTGATATGGATTTTGATGTCCTGCATTTAAATCTACACAAAACGTTTTCTACTCCACATGGTGGTGGAGGACCTGGTTCTGGTACAGTAGGAGTCAAAGAATTTTTAAAACCTTATCTTCCTCGTCCCGTTCTTAGTAAAGACGAGGATTGCTATTACTGGGACTATGAGAGATCCAAGTCTATTGGTAAGATACATGCTTTTTATGGAAATTATGGAGTGTTAATAAGGGCATATTCCTATATAAAAACTCTGGGAAGCAGTGGACTAAAAAAGACTACAGAAAATGCAGTTTTAAATGCTAACTATATGAAAAATAAATTAAAAGAAGATTTTGTATTACCCTATGAAGAAAATAGTCTGCATGAATTTGTTTTATCTGGGGTAAAACAAAAAGAAAAAGGTGCGAGTACATTAAATATTGCAAAGAGACTTCTTGATTACGGTCAATATGCACCAACAATCTATTTCCCATTGGTTGTTAAAGAAGCAATGATGATTGAACCAACGGAAACTGAGAATTTAGATACTTTAAATAGATTCATAGATACTTTAAAAACTATTTCTAAAGAAATTGAAGAAAATCCTGATATTGTAAAAAATGCACCTCATAATACATCAGTTCGGAAATTAGATGAGGTTAAAGCAGCTCGGGAACCTGATTTAAGATGGTAAATTAATATAAAAACTCATAGCGGCCTTTCGGGCCGCTATTTTTCTTCTTATATATTTTGCTTTAATTTAACTTATATTATATAATATTTATGGATATTGAAATAATACAAATCGATATAAGGGGTAATATAATGCTTGAGAAAAATTATTTGAAAAATATTGAAAAAGACATAAAAAAAGAATATGAAGAAGCATCCGATTTATTAGATGTAGGTAAATTTGAAGAAGCTAGAGAAAATTTTAATAGTATATTAGATGAAATTGAGGGTTTTATCCCTGCTTTAAATAAAATTGCTGTAATAGAAATTTATAATAATAATTTAGAAGAAGCCGAGCAAATATTATCAGAAATATTAAAAGAGGATCCAGATTATGTACCAGCTTTAACTAATCTTGGGAGTATAGAGAAGAAAAAAGGGAATTTAGATAAAGCTGAGAAATTATATGAAAAAGCGATTGAAATAGAACCTGAATATGGTAACGCATATAATAATTTAGGTGTGATATATCGTGAAAAGGGTAAATACACTAAATCAGTTAGATATTTAAAAAAAGCTCGTAAAAGAGGTTCATATTCTTTTAAGTTTGATGATGAACCCTTATACAAAAATAAAGGTTGCCTCTTTTTTGTAGGGGTAATTATTATAGTAGTATTATATTTCATATTTTTTTAAGGGGTGTACAAGATGGCAGATCTCAGAGTTGGCGACAGGGTAAAGATGAAAAAAGAGCATCCTTGTGGATCAAACATATGGAAAGTGATTAGAGTTGGTATGGATATAAAAATTGAATGTGAAAAGTGTGAACATATTGTAATGATGCCCAGAAGGAAATTTGAGAAAAATCTTAAAGAAATATTAAAATAAGGTGATAAAATGGAGATAGGAATTGTTGGACTACCCAATGTTGGAAAATCTACATTATTTAATGCATTAACAGAGGCAGGCGTTTCAGCTGATAATTATCCGTTTTGTACAATAGACCCCAATGTGGGTGTAGTAGAGGTGCCTGATAAAAGGCTAGATGATTTATATGAATTATTTTCTCCACCTGAAAAAATACCTGCTACGATTAAATTTGTAGATATAGCAGGTTTGGTAAAAGGTGCTAATCGCGGAGAAGGATTAGGCAACAAATTTCTTTCTAATATTAGAGAAGTAGATGCTATTGCTCATGTGGTTAGATGTTTTGAAGATAAAAATGTTACACATGTAGATAGTGAACTAGATCCTATTAGGGATATTGAGGTAATTAATACAGAACTAATAATGGCTGATCTTGAGACAATCCAAAAAAGAAAAGAAAAAACAGAGCCAATGTTAAAGTCCGGCGAAGAAAAATATAAAGAGGAATTTGAAATATTAAAAAAATTGGAAAACAATTTAGACCAAGGTATACCAGTAAGGAATATGAATTTAGATGAAGATGAAAGAAAGCTTGTGGAAGAGCTCTTTTTATTAACAGATAAAAAGGTAATATATATAGCAAACATTTCAGAGAGCGATATAAATAAAGATAAAGTAGAGTGTGTAGAAAAAATTAAGCAATATGCTGCTAAAGAAAATACCGAAGTGGTAAGTATTAGTGCAGATATAGAATCTGATATTGCTGAATTACCAGATGAAGAAGCAAAATTATTTTTGGATGAATTAGGTTTAGAGGAATCTGGTTTAAATAGAGTGATTAAATCAAGTTATAGTCTTTTAAATTTAATAACATTTTTTACAGCTGTAAAAAAGGAAATTAGGGCCTGGACAGTTGTTAAAGGAACGGAGGCTCCTAAAGCCGCAGGGAAAATACATACAGATATGGAACGTGGTTTCATTAAAGCAGAAGTAATAAGTTATAAGGATTTAATGAAAGCGGGATCAATTAGCGAGGCAAGAAATAATGGTTTATTAAGAATAGAAGGAAAAGATTATGTGATTCAAGATGGAGATTTTTGCTATTTTAAATTTAATGTATAGATGAAGTTGCAATTTCAATGTTTCGATGCTATAATGATAAAGAATTGTGTTATAAAAATTCATATATTTAATCCATGCTTCATAAAGACAAATATGGAGCCGCTTAGACCGAATGGAGGGGGTGAAAGAGAAATGGATAAAGTAAGGACATATGAAACAGCGATTGTGTTAAAACCAGATTTAGATGATGAAAAAAGAGAAGAAATTTTAGAAAGAATTAAGTCTGTTATTACTGATAATAATGGTGAAATTAATAATATTGACGAATGGGGTAACAGACAATTAGCATATGAAATTGAAGATTATCGTGCTGGAGATTACACATTTATTGAATTCGATTCCTCATCTGAAGTATTAGAACAATTAGAACATAACTATCGTATTTTAGGTGAGATTATACGTTCATTAATAATCAGGAAAGAAGTATAAATTGAGGGGTGGCTTAATTGTTAAATCATATTGTTTTAATCGGTAGGCTAGTTAGAGATCCGGAACTTAGATATACTAGTAATGGGACACCTGTAGCTAATTTTACATTAGCTGTAGAAAGAAACTATACTAATAGAGATGGCGAAACTGAAGTTGATTATATCAAAATTGTAACATGGCGCAAGTTAGCGGAAAATGTTGCCCATCATTTAGGTAAAGGTCGTCTTGTTGCTGTAGAAGGATCCCTACAAATAAGGAAAAGCAAAGGTAAAAATGATAATAGGACATATATTAATCCAGAAGTTATTGCTAATAATGTGAAGTTTTTAGACTGGCCGAGTGATAGTAAAAAGAATGAAAGCCGCTCAAATATGGATCAAGACGATTCGAAATCTATGGATGACCAAGATGACCAAGATTTATCTGATGATGATTTTGAAGTACCATTTTAAGAAGGAGGTTTAACTATGGGTAGAGGTAGAAACAGGTCATGTTTCTTTTGTGCAAAAGATAAAGAAATAGATTATAAGGACCTAAAAACTTTAAATAGATATATTACAGACAGAGGTAAAATTGTCCCCAGAAGAATTACAGGGAATTGTTCAAAACATCAAAGAGATGTTACAAAAGCAATAAAAAGAGCAAGAAAATTAGCTTTATTACCATATGTAAAAGAATAAATTGAAAATATTAGGGGGGGTTAAACATAGCCTCCCTTTAAATATTAAACAATACCTGCTGATGAGTTATTGAGGTGTAAATAATATTATGTTAAATCAAAAAATAAAAGACAGTATAAAAGTTTTAATTTATCTACTAATATTAACATTAATAAATATATATATACCTTTTCTCAGTATCCTAGTACTTATTGTTTGGCCCATTCCAATAGTAGTTATAACAATGAAATACGATTTAAATACTACAGCTGGAGTTATAGCTATTTCTGCTTTAATCAATGGACTATTATTTAGTCCTATCATGGGATTATTAGCAGTGATCGGCTATGGTTTAGTAGGATTTGTGATTGGTAGTTGTTTGAAAGAAGAAATAAAGCCATTAAATGCTTTGATATTTACTGTGCTTTCAGTTCTTTTTTCTCATATATTATTGCTTTTCATTTCTAAGTATTTACTAGGCATAAATTTCCAATCTATAATAAATGAAGTTAATACAATAATTGGTCAAACTAGTAACATAGGTAATATGGAAGAGATGTTAAATAGCCAGTTGCAGTTGTTACAAAGAATTTTTCCAGCTCTTATAGGTATTTCTGCAATAATAACAGGAAGTCTAAATTATTATGTCTCTACATGGTATATTAATAAAGCAGGTTTTAACAAACCTACTTATAAAGAGATAAAATATTGGGCTTTACCTCGTTGGATTATAGCGATAGGTATTGTTATTTCTTTGTTATTAAAAAGATATATGTTTTTTGTAAATTTAAATATGGTTTTATTATTTTTAACTTTGGTTCAAGGTTATGCAGTAACCATATATTATATTGATAAAAAAACAAAGAATTCGATTATAAAAGTAATATTTACAGCGGTAGTAATTTTCATACCCCTATTACCGCCAGCGCTTGTATTATTGGGGTTAGTAGATTTTTGGTTTGATTTAAGGAAGATTAATAATTACGAGGGTGAAAATGAACGAAGTTAAAGGAGGTTTTTAAATAATGGAGATTATTTTAAGAGAAGATGTAGATAAATTAGGAGCTTCTGGTGATGTTGTAGAGGTTGCAGATGGTTATGCAAGAAATTATCTTATTCCAAGAGGATATGCTGTAAGAGCTACAGAATCCGAAAAGAAAAGACTAAGACATGAAATTGAAAAAGCTAAGAAAAGAAAAGCCGAAAAGACAGAACAAGCTCAAAACCTTAAGGCTCAACTTGAAGATGAAAGATTTATCTTTCCCGTTAAGGCTGGAGAAAAAGGTAAATTGTTTGGCTCTGTTACTACAAAAGATATTGCAGAAGAGGCATCTAAAGAGGGTTATGAAATTGAAAAGAGAAATATTTCCTTAGATGATAATATTAAAGAACTGGGTGTACATAAAGTCCCGGTTAAATTATTTGATGATATTTATGCAAATCTAATTATTGAAGTTGTAGAAGCTAAAGAGGAAGAAAACGAAGAAGAATAAATTTAATAAATT
>JAIPEX010000016.1 GCA_021736945.1 Halanaerobiales bacterium
ATCGATTTCAAATTTGGTTTATGGATTGCCTTAGTTGCAACTTGGTTAACAGATATCGGTGCATATTTTGTAGGAAAATATTATGGAAAAATAAAAATGGCTCCCAAAATTAGCCCAAATAAAACGATGGAAGGGGCTTTAGGCGGTATTCTTGTCTCTTTTATCTTTGTAGTGGCTATCACTATATATTTGAATGTTTTTTCTAGCCTATGGCTTATATATGCAGTTTTACTGCCCTTTATAGCAATTGTAGGAGACTTATTTGAGTCTGCTCTTAAAAGAGCTACTGGTTTCAAAGATTCAGGGCAAGTAATTCCTGGTCATGGAGGAATTTTAGATAGATTTGATAGCCTCCTTTTTACAATTCCATTTACATATTTTTTCTTAACTTTATTTTTAAGCTAGGAGGCAAATATTAATGAAGAATTTAATAATACTTGGTTCTACGGGTTCTATTGGAACTCAAGTTTTAGATGTAATTGATTTTATAGAAGAAGATTGGAATATTGAAGTATTAACAGCTAATAAAAGTGTTAATAAAATTACTGAACAAGCTATAAAGTATAAACCTAGTTATGTTGTAATGAGTGATGAAAATAGTGCAGATATGGTAAAATTAAATTTAAGGGATTATAATATAAAAGTTTTAGGTGGACAAAAAAATTTAAATGAAATAGTTAAACTTGATAATATAGATCTTGTAGTAAATGCATTAGTAGGTGCTGCAGGACTTATTCCGACTTTAAATACTATAGATAATGGGACAAAACTAGGTTTGGCAAATAAAGAAAGTTTAGTGGTCGGCGGTCATCTAGTTAAAAATAAATTGAAGCATATTGATAAAAACAACCTTTTATTGCCGATTGATAGTGAGCACAATGCAATATTTAGGTTACTAAAAGAACATTCTAAAAATGATTTAAAAACAATATTACTTACCGCTTCAGGCGGACCATTTATTAATAAAAATTTTTCTGAACTAAAAAATGTAACAGTAGAAGAAGCCTTAGATCATCCAAATTGGGATATGGGTAGTAAAATAACCATTGATTCAGCAACAATGATGAATAAGGGTTTGGAAGTTATAGAAGCACATTGGTTATTCGATGTGGATTATGATAAAATAAATGTAGTTGTTCATCCTCAAAGCATAATTCATTCTATGATAGAATTGATAGATAATTCTATCTATGCGGAAATGAGTGTGGCAGATATGAAAATGCCCATTCAATATGTTCTACAATATCCTAATGTTAAAAAAGGGATAGGTAAACCACTTAACTTAATTAAACAAGGTAAGTTAGAATTTATTAAACCTGATTTTGATAGATTCGAATGTCTAGATTTAGCATATCAAGCCGGAAGAAAAGGTGGAAGTTATCCTGTTGTTCTTAATGCAGCAAATGAGATTGCTGTAGAGAAATTTTTATTAAAAGAAATAGAATTTCTTGAAATACCAAAGCTTATTAAAAAGGCTTTAGATACTCATAAATATGTTAGTAAACCAGATATTAATCAGATTAATGAACTCGATAAATGGGCTAGAAATTTTATAAAGGAGGTAGTTTAATATGCTTGTTACAATTCTCAGTTTTATAGTTGTACTGGGAATATTAATTTTTATACATGAATTTGGACATTATATAACCGCAAAATTAAGTGATATTAGGGTTGAAGAATTTGCATTAGGTTTTGGCCCTAAGTTAATTTCAAAAAAATGGGGAGAAACTGTTTATTCGATAAGAATAATACCTTTGGGTGGTTTTTGTAACATGACTGGTGAGTTTGTCCCTGATGAAGATGATGATAGCGAAAGCTTAGAGATATATAATGAAGCAAAGGCAAATGGTAGATGTTTTCATCAGAAGTCAATGTGGAAAAGATTTGCTGTAATTTTTATGGGACCACTAATGAATTTTATGTTAGCAGTAGTTATATTCTTTTTAATATTTAGCATTGCTGGAGTACCTGTTAATACTTCTAATCAACCTATCATAGGTGAACTTGACCCTAGTCGTCCCGCATCAGAAGCAGGACTATTACCGGGTGATGAGATTGTAGAAATTGAAGGTACTCAAGTAAATTCATGGGAAGAAATGACTAATATAATCCACAATTCAGAAATTGAACCTCTAGAAATAACTGTAAAAAGGGGAAATGAAAATTTAACGTATAACATTACGCCAGTAAGAAATGAAGAGATGGGAGTAAATATCATTGGTATTTATCCTAAAGTAGTCAGAGAAAATATCGGTTTTTTCAGTTCTATACAGCGTTCAGTAGTTCAAACCTGGAGAGTTATTACACTAACAATATCCGGATTTGCTCAAATGATTTCTAATAGGTCAATGGAAGGCCTAGGTGGACCTGTAATGATTGCTTCAATTATTGGGCAGGCCGCTCGTAATGGTGTTGTGAATGTTATGAATTGGATGGCTATTATATCTATTAATTTAGGTATCATTAATCTTCTTCCTATTCCTGCATTAGATGGAGGACGCATCCTATTTATAGGAATTGAATGGCTTCGTGGAAAACCAATTGATCCTAAAAAAGAAGGATTTGTACATTTAGTTGGTTTTGTTTTATTAATGATCTTAATGTTATTTATTATATATAATGATATAGTAACTAGTTTTTTTTAAAGGAGTATTTTTATGCAATCTAGAAGGAATACCCAAAATATATTTTATGATGATGTAGGTGTTGGTAGTGATTATCCTATAACTGTTCAATCTATGACAAATACTAAAACTCATCAAGTAAACAAAACTATAGAACAAATTAATAAATTACAAGAAGCAGGCTGTGAAATTATTAGGGTAGCAGTTCCTGATAAGAAGTCTGCTTTTGTTTTATCAAAAATAAAAAGTAAAATTAATATTCCACTTATTGCTGACATTCACTTTGATCACAAATTAGCTCTTGAGGCTATAAATCAGGGTGTAGATGGACTGAGAATCAATCCTGGCAATATAGGTTCTAAAGATAAAATAATATCTGTTGTAGAGGCTGCTAAGCAAAAAAAGATTCCGATAAGAATTGGTGTTAATTCTGGTTCTATCGAGAAAGAAATATTAGAAGAATACGGTAAACCCACTGCTGAAGGCATGGTAAAAAGTGTTTTAAAGCATGTGAGGCTATTAGAGGAACTTAAATTTAATGATATTATAATATCTATGAAGTCCACCGATGTTTTAATGACCTTAAAAGCACACGAAATTTTAGCTGATAAGGTTAACTATCCATTTCATATAGGAATTACAGAAGCAGGCAGTGGTGAAGAAGGTATAATTAAATCTTCAATAGGTTTGGGATTACTATTAAATAAAGGATATGGAGATACCATTAGAGTCTCTCTTACAGGTAATCCTGTTAAAGAAGTATATACTGGTTTTGAAATCTTAAAAAATTTAAAGCTTAGAAAACGTGGTATTTCAATAATTTCTTGTCCTACTTGTGGTAGAACTGAAGTTGATTTAGATAAAATCACTAAAAAAATAAAAAAAGAAATTAGAAAATATAATAAAGATTTTGAAGAAGGCTTAACTGTAGCTGTAATGGGATGTCCAGTAAATGGTCCCGGAGAAGCTCGTGAAGCAGATTTAGGTCTTGCATGTGGTAAAAAAACCGGTTTATTATTTAAAAACGGTGAAGTAATAAAAAAGGTTAAAGAAGAAGAAATGATAAACACTTTAATCCATGAAATAAAAAAGATGAGGAGTGAGTAAGAATGAGAATGTCAAAATTATATCTACCAACTTTAAAAGAAGATCCTGCAGAGGCAGATATTAAAAGCCATCAATTAATGTTGAGAGCAGGAATGATGAGAAAATTAAGCCCAGGTATTTTTTCTTATTTACCTTTGGGTTATAGAGTTATTAGAAAGATAGAGAACATTGTACGAGAAGAAATGAACAAGACATCTTCTCAAGAAGTTTTATTACCAGTTATGCAGTCGTCAAAAATTTGGAAAGAATCAAATAGATGGGATAAGTTTGGCCCCTTAATGATTAAATTTAAAGACAGGAAGGACCATGAATATTGTTTGGGTCCAACTCATGAGGAAGTAATAACTGATTTAATAAAAGATGAAGTTAGGTCTTATAAAGATTTACCTTTAAATTTATATCAAATTCAAACTAAAGTTAGAGATGAAATTCGCCCTCGTTTTGGAGTCATGAGAGGCCGAGAATTCATCATGAAAGATGCATATAGTATGGATATTGATTATGAAGGTTTAGATAATAGTTATCAAGAAATGTATGATGCTTATGTTAATATTTTTGATCGTCTAGGCTTAGAAACAAGAGTAGTAAAAGCTGATTCAGGAGCTATGGGTGGCAAAGATTCACACGAATTCATGGTTATTGCTGAATCAGGGGAAGATGATATAGCAGTATGTGATAGTTGTGATTATGCAGCTAATACTGAATTAGCAAGTTCATATCAAGAGAAAGAAATTATCGATAAAGATCTAAAAGAAAGAAAACTCATCGATACTCCAGATATTAAGACAATTGAAGGTCTTGAACAATTTTTAAAAATTGATGGTTCTAAGATGATAAAAACAATGTTAATGAAAGCAGATGAGGAGTTAGTTATAGTACTAGTAAGAGGGGACGACCAACTCAATGAAGTAAAATTAACTAATTATCTACAAGCTACAAATTTAGAACCTGCTTCTGAAGAAGAAATAGTGGAAGTATTCGGTGTTAAACCTGGTTTTATAGGACCTGTAAATATAGAAGGATATAAAATATTAGCTGATCATAGAATTAAAAATATAAGGAATGCTATTTGTGGTGCTAATATTGAAGATAAACATTATGGGAATATCAGTCCTGTAAGAGATTTTGATGTAGATCAATATATTGACTTAAGAACTGTTAAGGCAGGAGATATTTGCCCAGAATGTGAAGAAGGTAAATTAGATATTGAACCTGGTATAGAAGTTGGACATATTTTTAAATTAGGTACTAAATATAGTGAGAGTATGGGAGCTACATATTTAGATGAAAATGGCAAAGCCCAATTGATAGTTATGGGTAGTTATGGGATTGGTATTACAAGAATAGTGGCTGCTGCAATAGAACAAGGTAATGATCAAAATGGAATAATTTGGACTAAAGATTTGGCTCCTTATGAAGTTATAATATTGCCTCTTGGGAAAAGTGAAGAGGTTGATAATACTTCTGAAGAATTATATGAAACACTGCAAGAAATGGGTATAGAAGTTTTATTAGATGATCGCGATGAAAGAGCAGGAGTTAAATTCAATGATGCTGATCTTATTGGTATTCCAATAAGAATTACTGTAGGAAGTAGATCCTTAGAAAATAATGTATTAGAGGTAAGAAATAGACAAACTGGAGAAGATTTCGAAATAAATATAGATAATTACGAAGAAGAAATTAAAGAAATGCTTTCTGAATTAGAATAAGAAAGGGGCACTCCAGATGAGAATTAAAGCTTTAATTCCTGCTTTTAATGAAGAAAAAACAATTGGAAATATAATAGATATATTAAATACTATTCCTCGTATTGATGAAGTAATAGTTGTAGATGATGGTTCAAAAGATAATACACATCAAGAAGCTGAATCAAGAGGAGCTAAAGTAATAAAACTAGATGAAAATAGAGGTAAAGGTGCTGCATTACAGGAAGGCATTTCTAAGATCGACACAGAAATAATATTATTACTAGATGGAGATCTCATTGGTCTTAAGGACACACATATCTATAAATTAATAAATCCTTTGTTAGCTGATGAGGCAGATATGACAATTGGTATTTTCAAAAAAGGCAGAGGATTAACTGATCTTGCTCAAGTGGTTTCACCAAAACTCTCTGGGCAGAGAGCTATCAAACTTTCTGAATTAAAAAAGATAAATAGTTTGGATAAAAAAGGTTTTGGTGTAGAAATAGCTTTAAATAAACATTTCAAAGATAAAAACCGGGTAAAAAAGGTACCTTTAAAAGAATTAACACATGTTATGAAAGAAGAAAAAATGGGTTTTGTTGAAGGTGCAAAAGCAAGGTCAAAAATGTATTTAGATATTTTAAAATCAATATTTACAAATATAATATAATAAATTTAAAACTGTCTTAGGAGGGATTCTGGATTGAAAGTCATTCAACCAGGTGAAAAATATAAAAATAAAATAAAATATATATTAATAAATTCTGATAAAAAGATTTGCAAGGTGATTTTAAATAAGGACAATAAAGAAAAAGAAGTACTGGATAAATTTCAAGATATATTACCAAATTTTTCAGTTGATTGCAAAATTGCTTTGACTACTAAAGAAGAAGTTGAAATGATTTGGCCGCAATTAACAAAAGAATTTAATGAGAAATTTTCTTATAGTAAATCCTGGTTTGAACGTGCTAAGTTATTCTTCGAAAATGATAAACTTATAATATCTTTAGAAACAAAGTTAGCGGCAAAAAAAATGAATAATCCTAAGGTAGTAAATTTTATAAAAAATAGAATATATTATTACTTGGATCGTGAACTTAATATTGAAATAAAAAATGGGGATTTTTTCAAAAATGATGAATCACTTAAGAAAGAATTAGAAGAACAATTAAAGAAAAAGGATAAAAAAAGAAAGAAAAAACGTTCAAGAAAAAACAAAATTGTTTACGGTAGGAAAATCAAGAACACTAAAAATAATATTGAAATAGATAATATTAATTCTGAACAGAAAAATGTTGTTACTAGTGGTATTTTATTTGATCAAGAGGTTAAACAAATTAAAAAAAATCTTACACTACATACTTTTCATATTACAAATTATAAAGATTCTATTACCTGTAAAGCTTTTTTGAGAAACCAAAAGCAGTTAAATTTAAAAGAAGATATGAAAGTATTAGTTAGAGGTGAAGTTCAATATGATAGATACAGCAAAGATCTAATATTGATGTCAAATGATATCAATAAATTAGGAGAAAAAGAAAAAAGAAAAGATAAAGCTGATGAAAAAAGAATAGAACTTCATCTTCACACAAAAATGAGTGCAATGGATTCTACAGTTGAAGTAGAAGATGCTGTTAAACAAGCTGCTGATTGGGGTCATGATGCTATAGCTATTACAGATCATGGAGTAGTTCAAGCTTATCCTGATGCTTATCAAGCTGGTCAAGAACATGGAGTAGATATAATTTTCGGTCTTGAAGCTTATCTTATTGATAATGGTAAACCTATAGTTGAAAACCCAATAAAGGATCAAATAGAAGATACAGAGTTTGTAGTTTTTGATTTAGAAACGACAGGTTTAAATCCAGTTCAAAATGAAATTATTGAAATTGGAGCTGTTAAAATAAAAAGTGGCGAAATAGTTGACGAATTTTCCTCTTTAGTAAAACCAGATCAAAAAATATCTGATAAAATTACTGAAATAACTGGAATAGATAATAATATGGTAAAAGACGCCCCTTCATTTGAAAAAGTGTTTAGTTCTTTTGTTGAATTTATTGGGGATTGTCCCTTAGTTGCTCACAATATGGACTTTGATTATAGTTTTATTAGGAAGCCCTTAAATGAATTTAAAAATAATAATGAAGTGACTTTAGTTGATACTTTAACTCTTGCTAGAGCAGTTTTACCAGAATTAAAAAACCATAAGCTTGCAACATTGGTAAATTATTATGATATTAAGCTTGATAATCACCATAGAGCACTTGATGATTCCAAGGCTACAGCATTTTTATTTAATGAATTATTGAATGAAGAACATGATTTAGAAATTAAAACTGTTAAAAATATAAATGATTTAACTAAAAATATTGACTGGAAAAAGTCTCGACCTTATCATGCTATAGTTTTAGCAAAAAATCAAGAAGGTTTAAAAGAAATTTATAAACTAGTTTCTGAATCTCATTTGAATAACTTTTATCGTAAACCTAGAATTTTAAAAAGTGATTTAATAGCTAATCGTGAGAACCTATTAATTGGTACGGCTTGTGAATCAGGACAGTTATTTAAATATATTTTAAATGATAGAAGTACTAAAGAAATAAATGAGATTGTTGAATTTTATGATTTTCTCGAAATTCAACCGCTTGGTAATAATGAATTTTTAATTCCTAATCAGGTAGAAGACAGAGAAGAATTAAAAAAGATTAATAAAAAAATATATAATTTAGGAAAGACACATAATAAGCCTGTGGTAGGTACAGGAGATGTACACTTCTTTGCACCTAAAGACAAAATATATAGAAAAGTATTACAAGCAGGGCAAGGGTTTGATGATTATGATAATCAAGCTCCTTTATATCTTAGGACTACAGATGAAATGCTTGAAGAGTTTGATTATTTTAATGATAAAGAAGCACGAGAGATTGTAATAGAAAATACAAATAAAATTTATAATATGATTGAAGAGATACAACCTATACCAGATGGTCTATATACTCCTGAGATTGAAGGGGCAGATGAAAAAATAAAAGAAATGAGTTATAGTAAAGCCCAAAAATTATACGGAGAAAATTTACCGCAAGAAATAGAAAAGAGATTAGAAAAAGAACTTAATTCAATCATTGATAATGGGTATTCTGTTATATATTTAATAGCCCATAAACTAGTAAAAAGATCATTAGAGGATGGATATTTAGTAGGATCAAGAGGATCAGTTGGTTCATCATTTGTAGCTACAATGTGTGATATTACAGAAGTAAATCCACTTCCTCCTCATTACAGATGTGAAAATTGTAAGAATGTGGAACTAATTAATAATGATGAAGTTAGTACTGGTGTAGATTTAGCAGATAAAAAATGTCCCGAATGTGGGCATCAGTATAAAAAAGATGGTTTTGATATTCCCTTCGAGGTATTTATGGGATTTGAGGGAGATAAAGTACCAGATATTGATTTGAACTTTTCTGGTGAATATCAAAATAAAATTCACGAGGTGACTGAAGAATTTTTCGGAAGAGATTATGTGTTTAGAGCAGGTACAATTTCTACAATTGCTTCAAGGACTGCCTTTGGATTTGTAAGAAATTATTTAGATGATAATGAAATAAATGTCAAAAAAGCAGAAGTAAATAGACTTGTTGATGGATGTACTGGTATTAAAAGAACTACTGGGCAACATCCTGGTGGACTAATGGTAGTTCCTAAAAATATGGATATTTATGATTTTTCTCCTATTCAACATCCTGCTAATGATCAAGATACTAGAGTTAGAACCACTCATTTTGATTATCATTCGATTAGTGGTAGGATTCTAAAATTAGATTTACTTGGTCATGATGATCCAACTTCTCTTAGAATGCTGCAGGATTTGACAGGGGTAGACCCTGAGACAATACCTTTAGATGATCCAGAAACAATGAAGATATTCTCTTCGACTGAAAGTATAGATGTAAGTAAAAAAGATATACAATCCGAAGTGGGAACCTATGGAATTCCTGAGTTTGGAACTAGTTTTGTTCGTCAGATGCTTATTGAAACAAGACCATCTACTTTTGCAGAATTAGTCCGGATCAGTGGTTTGTCACACGGTACAGATGTTTGGTTAAATAATGCAAGAGAATTAATTAAAGATAATATTGCCAATTTATCAGAAGTTATATCTGTAAGAGATGACATCATGAACTTTTTACTGCAAAAGGGCATGGAACCGATTGATGCTTTTTGGATTATGGAACATGTTAGAAAAGGTAAAGGATTAACTAAAGAAGAAGAAAGTAAGATGCGACAAAATAATATCCCAGAATGGTATATAGAATCATGTAAAAAGATAAAATATATGTTCCCAAAAGCCCATGCTGCAGCTTATGTAATGATGGCTTATAGAATAGCTTATTTTAAAGTTCATTATCCAAAAGCTTTTTATCTGACCTACTTTTCAACAAAAGCTAGTGCCTTTGATGCTCAGATAGTTGATAAAGGTTTAGATTTTGTTAATGATCATTTAAACAAATTGAACAATCAAGATAAGTTAACTGCTAAAGATAAAGAAACAATAACAATATTAGAAGTTGTAATTGAAGCTATGCATCGCGGGATTGAATTTGGTAAAGTTGATTTATATAATTCTAAAATGAGTACATTTATTCTAAGTGATGATAAATTAATACCTCCATTGATTTGTTTAGAAGGATTAGGTACAAGTGCGGCTGAAAGTATTATTGAGGCTAGAAAAGATGGAGAATTTATTTCTGTTGAAGATTTATCTAATAGAACGAGATTGAGTAAAACAGTTATTGAAAAGATGAAAGACCATGGAACATTAAAGGGTCTGCCAGAGAAAAATCAATTATCGCTATTTACTAGTTCTTGAAAAACGACCCTTTTTATGATACTCTTAAATATGGTATATGTTGGATTTTATTAAGGAGTGGGCCTGTCCCACTCTTTAATTTATGAAAGTGAGGTTTTAAAGATGAGTGTTGTAGATAAATTAAGAGATTTAATTGAACCTATAGTTAAGGTTAATAATCTTGACTTTGTTGATATAGAATATATTAAAGAAGGAGATAATTGGATACTAAGAGTTTTTGTAGAAAATCCTGAGGGAGAATTAACAATTGACCATTTAAGTAATTTAAGTCGATTAATTAGTAGAAAGTTAGATGAAGAGGACCCAATAGATAAAAGTTATTTCCTTGAAGTTTCTTCTCCAGGTGTTGAGAGACCGTTAAGAAAAATCAAAGATTATGAAAGATTTGCTGGGGAAGAAATTAAAATTAGTACTTATCGTAAGATTAATGATACAAAGGAATTTATTGGTAAACTTATCGGTATTGATGAAAATAAAGTTATTACCATTAAGTTAAGGGATACTGACGAAGAAATGGAAATAGATTATTCCGATGTAGCCAAAGCAAATTTATATGAAGATTTTAATTTTTAGTTGAATTAGAAGGAGGAATAAAATGAATCTGGACTTTTTGAATGCTCTTGAAGATATAGAAAGTGATAAAGGTATTTCAAAAGATGTTTTATTAGAAGCAATTGAAGTAGCTTTACTTTCTGCTTATAAAAAAGATTTCGGTTCAAAAGAAAATGTAAGTGTTGAAATTGACGATGAAGCTGGTGCAGTAAAGGTTTTTTCTAGAAAAAAGGTAGTTGAAGAAGTGACAAATAAAAATTATGAAATAAGCCATGAAAAGGCTAAAGAAATTGATTCTTCAATTGAAGTAGGAGATTATTTAGATGTAGAGGTTACACCTGAAAACTTTGGTAGAATTGCTGCACAAACTGCTAAACAGGTTGTTATGCAGAGGATAAGAGAAGCAGAAAGAGATGTTCTTTATGAGGAATACAAGCGTAAAGAAGGCGAAATTATAACAGGGACAATTCAAAGATTTCATAAAGATAATGTATTAATAGATATGGGTAAAACAGAAGCCTTATTACCTGTTTCAGAACAAATACCGAATGAAGATTATAGAGTTGGATCAAGATTAAAATTATATGTAGTAGAAGTATCTTCTACGACTAAAGGACCAAGAATTTTGGTTTCAAGGACACATCCTTCTCTTTTAAAAAGGCTTTTCGAAGTGGAGGTACCTGAAATATTTGATGGAATCGTAGAAATTCGTTCTGTTGCTAGAGAAGCAGGTTTTAGATCTAAAGTTGCAGTATCTTCATATGATAGTAAAGTTGATCCTGTTGGTGCTTGTGTTGGACCACAGGGGATGCGAGTAAAATCAGTTGTTGAACAATTAAATGGAGAAAAAATAGATATAGTTCAATATAATGAAAACCCAAAACAATTTGTTTCAAATGCTTTAAACCCGGCAGAAGTAGTTGAGGTAATGTTAGATGAAGAAGAACAAAGTGCAACTGTAGTAGTTCCTGATTTTCAATTATCTTTAGCTATTGGTAAAGAAGGACAAAATGCAAGACTAGCAGCCAAATTAACGGGTTGGAAAATAGATATAAAGAAAGAAAGTGAATTTGAAGAAGATGATGAATCTGAAAATGTAATTGAAAGTGAAGATATGACTGAAGATACTGAAGAAAATGTTTCTAAAGATGTGGAAACTGTTAATGATTCTGATCAAGAGGAAAAAATAGAAGACACTGAACAAATTGAGAAAGAAAATGATATAGAGTAATAAGTTACAATTTAATATGGAGGTGGTTAGTATGAGTAAAATTAGAGTATATAAGTTGGCTGATGAGTTAGAAATGGAAAGTAAAGAATTAATTGATATTCTTAATAACCTAGGAATAGAAGTATCTTCTCATATGAGTACTGTTGAAGATGATACGGCCAAACTTGTTAGAGAAATGGTAGAAGAAGAAAAAAGAGAACAAAGTGAAGAAACTGAAGAAATTGAAGAAACCAAAAATGAACAAGAAACCCAAGAAGTTTCAGAAGAACCTGAAACAAAAGAAGAAGAAATAGAAGAGAAAGATGAAACTGACTATGTAGCAGTTAATGAAGGTATTACAATTCGAGAATTAGCAGATGAAATGGATATATCTGCAAATAATATAATAAAAGAAATGATGCAGTTAGGTATTATGACAAATGTAAATTATTCTCTTGATGAAGATGAAATTGAAATTTTAAAAGAAGAGCTTGGTCTAGAGGTAAAAGTAACAGATGAAGTAGAGGAAGAAGAAAATACCGAATTACAGTTAGAAGAAATTGTTGATAAACCTGAAGATTTAGAACCTAGACCACCTATAGTAACTGTAATGGGCCACGTTGATCATGGAAAAACAACTCTTTTAGATCATATTAGAAAAGCAAGAGTTGCAGAAGGTGAAGCTGGCGGTATTACACAACATATTGGAGCATATCAAGCTGAATATAATAATAATAAAATTACTTTTATTGATACTCCTGGTCATGAGGCCTTTACTGCAATGAGAGCTCGCGGAGCTCAATTAACAGACATTGTAATATTAGTTGTAGCCGCTGATGATGGTATTATGCCGCAAACTATAGAGGCTATTAACCATGCACAGGCTGCAGGTATTCCAATGATAGTTGCTATTAATAAAATAGATAAAGCTAATGCTCAACCTGATAGAGTAAAACAAGAATTAACTGAACACGGTTTAGTTCCCGAAGAATGGGGTGGAGAAACTATATGTGTACCCATTTCAGCTTTAAAAGGGGAAAATATTGAAGAACTTCTAGAAATGGTTAATCTAGTAGCTGAATTAGAAGAGTTACAGGCAAATCCGAATAGAGTTGCCGATGGAGTAATAATCGAATCTGAACTAGATAGAGGTCGCGGCCCAATTGCTACTGTATTAGTTAAAAATGGTACTTTGAAAATTGGTGATTATATAATTGCAGGTTCAATAACTGGCCGTGTCAGAGCTTTACTTGATGAACATGGAGAAAGAGTTGAAAAAGCAGCACCAGGAACTCCTGTAATAGTGCTTGGTTTTAATGATGTTCCTTCCGCTGGTGATTATCTAAGAGTGATGGAAGATGAAAGAAAAGCCAAAGAGTTAGCTGATAAAAGACAGGATAAAAAGAAAGAAGAAAGACTTCAAAAAGACACTAAAGTTTCTTTAGAAGACTTATATAGAAATATTCAAGAAGGCGAAATTAAAGAATTGAATGTTATAATAAAAGCAGATGTGCAAGGTTCTATAGCTGCACTAGAAAGTTCTTTAATGAATATCAAGTCTGATGAAGTAAGTGTGAATGTTATCCATACTGGAGTCGGGTCTATAAATGAAACTGATGTAAACTTGGCAAGTGCTTCCAATGCAATAATTATTGGGTTTAATGTTAGACCAGGAACAAATGCACGTAAAGCTGCTGAAAAAGAAAAGGTTGAAATAAAGACATATAGAGTAATTTATAAAGTAATTGAAGATATCAGAGACGCTATGTCAGGTCTTTTAGAACCAGAATACAAAGAACAGGTTGTTGGTAGAGTTGAAGTTAGAGAAACCTTTAAAGTACCTGATGTTGGTATTATTGCTGGTGCTTATGTAAAAGAAGGAGAAGTTAATAGAAACGATTATGTTAGACTGATAAGAAATGGTGTAGTAAAACATGAAGGTAATATAAGTTCTCTCAAAAGATTTGAGGATGATGTGAGAGAAGTAAAAGAAGGTTATGAATGTGGTATTGGTATAGAAGATTATAATGATGTAAAAGTTGGAGATATTTTAGAAATATATAGGTATAAGGAAATCGAAAGATCCTTATAGAGGTGAAAAATTATGGCTAATGAAAAAAGAGTAAGACAAATGAGTCAATTGTTAAAAGAAGAAGTAAGCAAAATTTTGTTGAATGAAATTAAAGATCCTAGAATTGGATTTGCTTCAATTACAAAAGTTGAAGTTTCTGGTGATTTAAAACATGCTAAAGTAATGGTAAGTGTTATTGGAAGTGAACAAGAGAAAAAAGAAACTATGGAAGGACTTCACCAAGCTAGGAATTATATTAGAAAACTAATTGGTGAAAGACTTACAACCTATCATACACCAAAAGTAATATTTAGATATGATAATTCCATTGAAAAAGGTGTTCATATTTCTAATTTAATAGATGATGTAATCGAAGAAGATGAAAAGAGGAAAGAAGACAGTGAAGAATAATTCCTTAGAAAAAATCACAGAATATATACAAAAAAATGATAATTATTTAATAATAGGTCATATAGACCCGGATGGCGATGCTATTGGGTCTATTATGGCCTTTAAGTTTCTATTAGATAATTTAAATAAAAACTCAATTCTTTTGTTACATGATGACATGAGAAAAGAATATAAAATATTATTTAAATATTTAAAACCAAAAGACTATTATATTTATAAAAATGATGATGAATTATCTAAACTTAATAAATACCCCAATGCTATTGTATTGGATTCAGCTAACATAGATAGATTAGGTAATTTTAAAGAATTAATTCAAGGATGTTTTAAAGTAAATATAGATCATCATTATGACAATAGTAAATTTGGTGATTTAAATTATGTTAATTCAAATGAATCGGCAGTAGGAAAAATTATATATGATCTAACAAAAACTATCCCCATTGATATTAAAAAACCACTTGGTACAGCAATTGCACTCGCCGTACTTGCAGATACTGGTTCTTTAAAATATCCTAATAGTGATCCAGACAGTTTTAGATTAATTGCAAATTTAAAAGAAAAAGGTATAGATATAGTTGAAATAAATAGATTTTTACAAAGTTTTTCTTCTTTAAAATATTTAAAATTACTTTCTAAAGGGCTTGCAAATATTAATATCGATAAGTCAGGTAAAATTGCCTGGTTAGTTCTCAGTAGTTCTGATATAAAAGAAATTGGAATTGATGATAACGAAATTAAAAGCCTAGTTAATTATCCGCGAGACATTAGAGGTGTAGAAGTAGGTATTTCATTTGTAGAAAAACAAGATAATTTTATAGATATAAGTTTTCGATCTTTAAATTATGTTGATGTGAGTGATATTGCCCACAAATTTAACGGTGGAGGACATCCTAGAGCCTCAGGTACAAAAATTGAAGGCAATTTAAATGAAATTGTCAATAAAGTTCTAACTGAGGTGAAGAAAAATGTCTAACCAGCCTGCTATCTTAAATGTTCTTAAACCTCCAGGGATGACTTCTTTTGATGTAGTTGGTTATATAAAAAGGGTTTTAAATATACAAAAATGTGGACATACTGGTACTTTAGATCCAGCTGCTGCAGGAGTATTACCTGTATGTATTAATAAAGGAACTAAAATAATACCATTTTTACCCGAAGAGGAAAAAGAATATATAGCTTTAGTTGAATTGGGAGTTATAACTGATACTCTTGATATCGATGGAGAAATTTTAAAAGAAGATGATAACTGGAAATTGCTGAGAAAAGAAGAAATTATAAATACAATAAATAATTTTAAAGGTGAATACCAGCAAAAACCACCGATATATTCAGCAATTAAAAAAAATGGAAAAAGGCTTTATCATTACGCTAGAAATGATGAAAATGTTGAAATCAAAAAGAGAAAAATTGAAATAAAAGATATTGAAATATTAAATATTGATTTACCGATTATAAAGATCAAAGTTAAATGTTCTAGAGGAACTTATATCAGATCATTAGCGAGAGATATTGGTAAAAAGCTAAACACTAACTCATATTTAAAAAATTTACTTAGGACTAAATCTGGTCCATTCAATCTTAAAGATACTATTTTATTAGATGAAATTAGTGAAAAAAATTTAAATAATATTACTATATCCATAGATGAACCTTTTGATTATAGAAAAATGAAAGTTAAGGACTATGCTTTTAAATATGCAATTAATGGGACAAAGTTACTTGAAAAAAATTTTAAAGATTGGCCTTCTGATTTAGAAGTTGGAGAAAAACTATTGATATATGGGAAGGGTCAGTTTATCTCGATAAGTAAAGTTAAATTAAATGAAGAAGATGAAATATATATACAACCTTTAAGGGTATTTTATAATGGAGGTTTAAAATGAATATTATAAGAAGTAATACATTTGACCAATATGAATTAGATAAAAACATTATTGCAATTGGTTCTTTTGATGGTATTCATAAAGGTCATAAAAAAATATTAGATAAAACTTTGACATTAGCAGAAGAAAAAGGATTAAAAAGTGGGATCTTAACATTTGAACCACATCCCCAAGAAGTAGTAGGCGGAGAAAATAATCATTACTATATAAATTCCAAGGCACAAAAAAGAAAAATAATAAAAGATATGGGTTTTGATTATTATTTTGAAATGAATTTTAGTCAGGACCTAGCAAAAACTCCTTTTGATGATTTTGTTAGAAAAATTATTGTAGACAATTTAAAAACTAAGCATATAGTTGTGGGTTCGGATTTTACTCTAGGACATAAAGGTGATGGAAATATTAAAAAACTTAAAAAACTAGGGAAAAAATATAATTTTGAAGTAACAGCTGTTGAACCCAAAAAAATTGGAGAACATAAAATATCCAGTAGTGTAATAAGAGATTTAATAAAAGCAGGAAGATTAGATGAATTAAAAGAGCATCTAGGTAAAAATTTTAAAATAGAAGGTAAAGTAGTAGAAGGTTTTGGAAGAGGTCGAAAATTAGGAATTCCTACTGCAAACATTAAACCAAGTACTAATTATATACTGCCACCAGATGGAGTTTATGCTGTATACTTTTATTTTAATGAAAATAAATATAAAGGTGTAGTTAATTTTGGACATAAACCTACTTTCAAAGACGAAAATTTTACTATTGAAGTCCATCTGCCTAATTTTGAAGGCGATTTATATGAAGAATATGTTGAAATAGAACTGGTTGAATTTATAAGAGGAGAAAAAGAATTTGATGATGTTGATAATCTTGTTGAAACAATAAACAAGGATATTCTTTACATGGAAGAAGTACTATGATATAATTTTTCTTGTGAATTAATACCTTATACTAGGGAATAGAGTCCTCGACTTTTCACTTGGTATAAGGCGCATAAACTAATCAGGAGGTGAAGTAATATGATTTCTAAAGAAAGAAAACAGGAAATTGTTCAAAAATATCAGAGAGATGAAAAAGATACAGGTTCTCCAGAAGTTCAAGTTGCTCTTTTAACTGAAAGAATTTCTCAGTTAACTGATCATTTGAAAGAACATAAGCAGGACCATTCTTCTCGTAGAGGTTTACTTAAAATGGTAGGACAGAGAAGAAAACTTTTAAGATATTTACAGAACAAAGATGTTGAAAGATATCGTGAGCTAATTTCTAGTCTAGGAATTAGACGTTAAATTTTATATGAATCTAAAAAGAGCGGGAGAACTCCCGCTCTTTATTTTAAGAAATAATAATTTAGGTAAAAATAAGGAGGATATAAACGAATGACCAAAAATTGGAAGACACAATTTGCCGGTTCAGAAATA
The DNA here is from genome assembly GCA_021736945.1 of Halanaerobiales bacterium. Classification (GTDB taxonomy): domain Bacteria; phylum Bacillota; class Halanaerobiia; order Halanaerobiales; family M55B127; genus M55B127. The sequence goes on from JAIPEX010000016.1 coordinate 17,838, forward strand.
GAATTTGAGACCGGTAAAGTAGCCAAACAGGCTAATGGTGCAGTCACCGTTAAGTACGGTGATTCTATGGTTTTAGTTACTGCTACCATGTCAGGACCGAGAGAAGGAATTAGTTACTTTCCTTTGATGGTAAATTATGAAGAAAGAGTATATTCTATTGGTAAGATTCCTGGAAGTGTAAACAGAAGAGAGGGTCGTCCGCGTGACTTTGCAACTTTATCAGCACGTTTAATTGATAGACCACTTCGTCCACTTTTCCCTGATGGAATGAGACATGATGTACAGGTAATTGCAACGGTATTATCTGTTGATAAAGATCACGAACCTGATATTATAGCTATGAACGGTGCATCAGCTGCTTTAATGCTCTCTGACATTCCCTTTGATGGACCAATAGGGGGAGTTAAAGTAGGTTTGGTTGAAGATGAATTAGTTATTAATCCAACTGAAGAACAGAGAGAAAATTCAAAGTTAGATTTAACAGTTGCAGGAACCGAAGAAGCTGTAATGATGGTAGAAGCTGGAGCAGATGAAGTTAGTGAAGAAATCATATTAGATGCTATTGAAAAAGCTCATAAAGAAATTAAAGAGATAGTTAAAACTCAAAAGAAAATGAGAGAAGAAGCTGGCAAGGAAAAAACTGAAGTACCCTTAGTTAATGATATTGAGGATAATGTTAATGAAATGGTAAAAGGCTATGTCTCTGATAAATTAAGAGAAGCCATTAACACCGAAGATAAATTAGAGAGATCAGAAAAAATGGATCAACTAAAAGAAGATGCTAAAGAATATTTAGCTGAAAATTTAGAAGAATATGAAGAAAACGAAGCACATTATAATAAAATGGTTGGAACTATTTTTGATAATCTAACCAAAAAACACGTTAGAGAAATGATTTTAGAAGATGGTAAAAGACCTGATGGTAGAAGTTATGATGAAATCAGACCAATTTGGTGTGAAGTAGGTAATTTACCTCGAACACATGGTTCAGCTATATTTACTAGAGGTGAAACTCAGGCTTTAAGTGTTGTAACTTTAGGTGCAAGTAGTGATGAAAAAACCATCTTTGGACTAGGTGAAAATGAAAGTAAACGCTATATGCATCATTATAATTTTCCACCTTATAGTGTAGGAGAGACCAACCCACTAAGATCCCCAGGCCGTAGAGAAATTGGTCATGGTCATTTAGGTGAAAGAGCTTTAAAACCTATGATTCCAAGTAAAGAAGAATTTCCTTATACAATAAGAGTGGTTTCAGAAGTTCTTGAATCCAATGGTTCTTCTTCCCAGGCTAGTATTTGTGGTAGTACATTATCATTAATGGATGCTGGTGTAAATATTAAAAACCCTGTTTCAGGAATCGCAATGGGTCTTATTAAAGAAGGAGATGACTATGCAGTCCTCTCAGATATACAGGGCATGGAAGATCACTATGGAGATATGGACTTTAAAGTTGCAGGAACTCCAGATGGTATAACTGCTTTACAGATGGATATTAAAGCAAGTGGATTATCTAAAGATATACTAAGAAATGCTTTGAATAAAGCACGTAAAGGTAGATTACACATCTTAGATAAAATGCTTGAAGTTATTAATGAACCTCGTGAAGAACTTTCTGAACACGCACCACTTATTATGACAATGAATATTAATCCTGAAAAAATTAGATATGTCATTGGACCTGGTGGAAAAATGATTAATAAAATTATTGATGAAACAGATGCAAGTATCGATATTGAAGATGATGGAACAATATTTATCCTTGCAGAGGACCAGGAAAAAGGCAAAAAAGCCAGAAAAATGATTGATAATTTAACAAGAGAAGTTGAAGTTGGCGAAACATATAATGGTAAAGTTAAAAAGATTATGAACTTCGGTGCTTTTGTTGAAATTTTACCTGGTAAAGAAGGATTAGTTCACATTTCAAACATTGCAGATAGACATGTTGATGAAGTAAGTGATGTCTTGAGCGAAGGTGACGAAATTAAAGTTAAAGTAATTAAAATCGATGATAAAGATAGAATAAATCTATCAATGAAAGATGTTGATCAAGATAACGAATAACAAATTAACACATAAAAATTAAAAATGATTATTAAACTCACCTCAAGTAAACTCCTACTAAATTTTTTGATTTAGTTGGAGATGAATTGAGGTTGTTTTTTTACATATTTTTATTTTTATATCTAAAGGGGATGTTTTTAATGAAATTAGGTAGACATCTTTCTATAAGTGGTGGTATTGATAAGGCTATTGATGAAGCAGTTAAAATTAATACAAATTCAGTTCAAATATTTACAAAATCACCGCGTAGTTGGAAGAAAAAGACTATAACTAAGGATGAAATTACTAAAACTAAAGAAAAAAGAAACAAATATAATATAAAAAAGTTAGTTGTACATTCTAGTAATCTAGTTAATTTAGCTTCTCCAGATGATAAATTATATAAAAAGTCTAAACAGGAATTAAAAGAAGATTATTATCAAGCAGGTCTACTAGATTCTGATTTTTATGTTTTTCATCCTGGTAATTATGTAAAATCTTCTAAAAAGGAAGGAATTAAAAGGATTATAGCTGCAGTTAAAGAAGTAATAAATGAGATAGATAATGACACTAAATTATTAATCGAAAATACTTCGGGCGCTGGTACAGAGATCGGAAGTAATTTAGATGAATTAAAAAATATTATGAACAAAGTAGATAATTATAATAGAATAGGTCTTTGTTTAGATTTATGTCATCTTTTTGCAGCAGGTTATGATATTTCTACAAAAGAAGGAATTGATAATTTAATAAAAAAAGTTGATAATAAAATTGGTTTAAAAAATTTAGAACTAATACACCTTAATGATTCTGAATTTGAATTAGGTACAAATAAAGATAGACATGCTCATATAGGTGAAGGGAAAATTGGATTAAATAATTTTAAATATCTCATAAACCATGAAAAATTAAAAACCCTGTTATATATTATTGAGACTCCTCCATTTGATGGGGAAGACAAAGATGTCAAAACAATATTAAAATTAAAAGGTGAATAATTTGGAAATAATAGATATTTTAACAAAAGATATTAAAAATAAAATAAAAGCTGAGATAAAAGAATCTGATGGAAATGAAGTGTTTTTTCTTCTTGAAATTGATTTTGATAATGAGGTTGTAAAAAATATAGAAGTTTTAGCAAGGGGAAATAAAAGCATGGCCCCTGCAATAATTGATACTCTTCCAAAAAATTCAATGGTTTTGCATAATCATCCTTCAGGTGACACTACTCCCTCAGGAGCAGATATTAGAGTAGCTTCAGATATTGGAAATAAAGGAATTGGATTTGCTGTTTCTGATAATAATGTCGAAAATATTTATATAGTAGTTGAACCGAAAGATATTGGTGAAGTTAAAGAAATTAATAAAAAGGAAATTTTAAATTATTTTAAAGATGATGGTCCTCTATCCAAAATCATGGATGACTTTGAATATCGAAACCAACAACTTGAAATTACAGAAAAAATAATCAATAATTTTAATAATGCTGAAATTACTTTAATTGAAGCAGGGACTGGAATTGGAAAATCATTAGCATATTTAATTCCTGCTTTATATTGGGCAGTTAAAAATGATCAACCTGTAGTTATTTCTACCAATACAATTAATTTACAACAACAAATTATAGATAAGGATGTTGAATTTTTAAAGAAAGTATTGCCTTTTGATTTCAAAGCTGATTTGGCAATTGGTAGAAAAAATTATCTGTGTTTACGTAAGCTTAAAAATATAGGCAATTCTTTTAATAATAATGGAAAAAATGGTTTCAAAAAAATTATAGAGTGGGCTGAAAAAACAAAAACTGGAGTAAGAAATGAAATAAAGTTTAATTTGAAGTCTTCAGTATGGGATGAAGTGGCATCTGATAGTGATTACTGTATAGGTAGTTTATGCCCATATTATGATGACTGCTATTTTATGAAGGCAAGAAACGAACTATTCAACTCCGATTTAATAGTAGTTAATCATTATTTACTACTTTCTGATGCTTTGATAAAAAATTCGGGTTATTCAACCTTACCAAAGTATAAGAGTCTAATTATTGACGAGGCCCATAATTTTCATGATGTGGCTACTTATCATCTTGGTAAAACTAGTTCTTACCAACTTAATAAACAAATCTTAAAAAAATTATATGACAAGAAATATTCTATAATTCCAAGAATAAGAAATAAAATTAGTAAACTAGATGTAGAAAATAAAAAAGATATTTATCAAATAATTGATCAAAATATTATTCCAAAAATAAAAACTCTTGAAGAAAATAATAAAGAATATTTTTTAATGTTAGATAAATTTTATCAAAATCAAGAACAAAGCAGCATTATTATTTCAGATGAAATAAAAGAAGATGATACTTACAGAGAAATAAATAATAAAGGCTTTAATTTTCATAAAAATTATGATGATCTAATGAATCATATCAAAAGATTAATAAATCAGTTAAAAATAATTGAAAACTATGATAAAATAGAAGCTGAGTTACAAGAATTAAAACAAAATTTAAATTCTGTTAATGAACTTGCTTTCAACCTGCTATTTAATTTAGAATCCGATGATAATGATTATGTTTTTTGGCTGGAAAAATATCGTTATAATGACAAATACATTAGTCATATGAGTGCTTTACTCAATGTGGAAGGTCATCTACCCGAAATGCTGTGGGAAAATCTAAGAAACGCTTTATTGACATCTGCAACATTAACAGTAAATGAATCCTTCAAATTTTTTGTTGATGCTCTGGGAATTTCTAATTATGATGAAAAAATTGTAAATTCTCCTTTTGATTTTGAAAAACAAAGTAGGCTAATAATACCAGATGATATATATACTCCCTCTAATAACGCTTTCATAGGTCAGATCGCTGATGATTTGAGTGATATATTACGGACTTTTCGAGGATCAACAATGGTTCTATTTACTTCATATAATATGCTAGATAATCTATATAAAAAGATCAATTATAAATTGGAAGAGGATAATATAAATATATTATCTCAAAGCAAGTATTCAAGAAAATATATCATGGATAAATTTAAAGCAGGTAATAATCAAATAATATTTGGAACCCAAAGTTTTTGGGAAGGTGTAGATATTGTAGGAAATGATCTTAAATATCTAATAATAATGCGTTTACCGTTTCCGGTTCCTAATGACCCTGTAAATGCAGCTAGAGTTAAATTAATGCAAGAAGAGGGAAAGAATTACTTTTTTGAATATTTTATTCCAAAAGCAGTCATTAAATTTAAACAAGGATTTGGACGTTTAATAAGATCCAAAAATGATAAAGGAATTGTAATTTGTATGGATAATAGAATTATTAACAAAAGATATGGAAAAGTATTTTTAAATTCCATTCCAGATAGATGCCCAGTATTAGAAATGAACTTAAGAGAAATAATAGATTATGTGGCTGGAGAGGGTTAAAATGAACTTTAAATTAAAATATATTTTATTAACATTTATATTTATATTGATAGTTACTTTTGGTATAGAAGCTCAACCCCAATTTACCTTAATTTATGTTGTACAAAATGGTGATACCATTTATGATATAGCACAAGACTATAATACTACAGTAGAAAATATTTTAGAAAATAATCATATAGAAAATTCTTCTAAAATTAATATTGGAGATGAATTAGTAATTCAAACAAAAAAACAAATAGATGATAAAAAATTAAAGTTGGATTATAGTTTAACTATGTCAGAAAGCAGTAATAGAAATTTTAACCTTGACGTGGGTAAAAATTATTCGGTAAGATACAATCCGGAACAGCCGCTACCTGATGTTAATATTCCACCCGGTAAAATAATTCAATATTATGTAGATTCTGGGGATACTTTATATGACTTAGCACAAAGTTTTAATACAACTCCAGGTGTTATAATGGCTTTAAATAATATGGAAAATTCTATTATAAGAAAAGGTGAAAAAATAAAACTTCCTATCAATAATCTTTCTAAAAGACAAGTACTTGCTAAAACAGTTAATCAATCTGCCATTGAAATAATGGCTCGAACTATTCATGGAGAAGCTCGAGGTGAACCATATATGGGTCAAGTTGCAGTTGGGGCAGTTATTATAAACAGAGTGTTAAGTAATCAGTTTCCTGATAATATAAGAGATGTAGTTTATCAAACCAACCAATTCACTGCTGTAGCTGACGGTCAGATCAATTATACACCTAATAATACAGCCTATAGAGCAGCTAAAGAAGCTTTAGAAGGGGTAGACCCAACCATGGGTTCTCTCTATTACTACAACCCTAAAACTGCGGAAAATAAAAAGTGGTTTAATACAAGAAAATTTGTGGTGAGTATAGGGGCTCATGTATTTGCAAAGTAGAAGGAGTGACAGTAATGAAAATCGAAGTTAAGAAAATGGGTAATGATGTTAAATTACCTGAATATCAACATTATGGTGAAGATTGTGGTATGGATTTAATGTCCCGTTATGAATACAACTTAAAACCAGGAGAATATAAGTTAATTAAAACTGGTCTTAAAATTGCTATCCCGCAAGGTTATGGTGGTTTTGTTTATCCGAGAAGTGGACTTGCTTTAAAAAAAGGAATTACTGTTTTAAATGCGGATGGAGTTATTGATCCCGGTTACAGAGGTGAGTTAGGGGTAATTTTAATTAATCACAGTTCTAAAGAATTTAATATAAGTAAAAATGATCGTATTGCCCAGTTAATTATTCATAAGACTTTTGAAATAGAATGGAAAGAGGTCAATGAACTTAGTGAAAGTAGTCGAAATGCTGGTGGATTTGGTCATACTGGAAGACAGTAAGGAGGGTAATTATGGAAAGTAAAGTAAAAGATTTATCTTTAGCTTCTGAAGGAAACAAAAAAATCAATTGGGTAAAAGAAAAGATGGCAGTATTAAACAAAATTAAGGATGAATATATTGAGGATAAGCCATTAAAAGGAAAAGTTGTTTCAATATGTTTACATTTAGAAGCCAAAACAGCTTATATGGCAATTGTATTGAGTGAACTAGGTGCTGATGTATATATAACTGGAAGTAACCCACTTTCTACTCAAGATGATGTAGCTGCAGCACTTACTAAATATGGTGTAACAGTCTATAGTTGGCGCGGAGAAACAGCTGAAGAATATGAAAAATCACTGAATAAAATATTAGATGTTGAACCTGATTTGATAATCGATGATGGTGGAGATCTAGTTAGCAAGATACATAATGAAAGACCAGAATTAATTAATAATATTATTGGTGGAGCAGAAGAAACTACAACAGGTATAGTTAGGTTAAAGGCTCTTGATAATAAGAATGAATTAAATTTTCCCATGATGTCAGTTAACGATGCTCAGGCAAAATACCTATTTGATAACAGGTATGGGACCGGACAATCTGTTTGGGAATCAATTATGCGTAATACCAATATGGTTGTAGCAGGTAAAGACGTTGTTATTGCTGGATATGGTTGGTGTGGTAAAGGTGTTGCTCGCAGAGCTGATGGTTTAGGAGCTAAAGTTATTGTGACCGAAGTTGATCCCTTTAAAGCTTTAGAAGCTAAAATGGATGGTCACAGAGTTATGCCAATGGACGAAGCTGCTAAACTAGGCGATATTTTTGTTAGTGTAACTGGATGTAAAAATGTAATAAACAAAAATCATTTTTCTTCTATGAAAGATGGAGCAATATTAGCAAATGCTGGACATTTTAACGTAGAAATTAATGTAGAAGATTTAAAAGAAGAAGCGGAACAAGTAAAAGAAGTAAGAGAAAATGTTCAGGGTTATCAAATAGGAGATAAAACACTCTATTTACTAGCTGAAGGAAGATTAGTTAATTTAGCAGCTGGTGATGGTCACCCTGTAGAAATAATGGATATGAGTTTTGGTTTACAGATCTTATCACTACTCTATCTTTCTGAAAATGATTTACTGCCTGGTTTATATAAAGTTCCTAAACATATAGATAAAAAGGTAGCCAATTATCGTTTGAAAGCCGAAGGTATAGAGATAGATAAATTAAACACAGAACAAAAACAATATCTTGAAACCTGGAAAATTTAGGTGAACGATATGATTAAAGTTAAAGTTCCTGCAACTTCAGCTAATTTAGGGCCCGGCTATGATTCATTTGGTCTGGCTCTTAATCTATTTAATGTATATACATTTAGCCAAAGAAAAGATAAAAAATTCAATATTTCTATAAAAGATTCAAATAATCAAATAATAAATCTTAAAAAGAAAAATAATCTTATTTTAAAGACTATTTCAAAAATGAAAGATTGTTATTCTGATAAAATTGAAACTAAAGGTTTAAACATAGAAGTTAAACTTAACTATCCATTGGATAGAGGTCTGGGTAGTTCTGCAAATGCTATTATTGGCACTTTGTGTGGTATAAATGAACTATTTTCTTTAAAATTAAGTAAGAAGAAAATTATTGATCTTGCCTTAAAAATTGAAGGACATCCTGATAATATTGTTCCAGCTCTTCACGGGGGTTTTACAATTAGTCAAATTGAAGAAGGCCATTTATATTATGAAAAATTTTTCGTTTCCCCGAAGATAAATGTGTTACTTTTTATACCAAATCTTGAGATTAAAACTAAAGATGCACGTAAAATGATAGGTGCCAAAATAAATATAGATGATGCTTCTCAAAATATTGCCAATGCCTCACTAATTACTGCAGGATTTATAAAAAATGATTTAAATTTGATTAAAAAAGGGTCAAAAGATTATATTCATCAGCAAAAAAGACTTTCTTTAAATAATAAATTAAAAAAATTTTTTGATGAAATCAGTAAAAATATAGATACCCCGTTTTTTCTAAGTGGGAGTGGGTCGACTATTATTTTTCTTTTTAAAAAGGATTTTACTAAAAAAGAAGAAATAATAAAAAATATAGCAAAGGACTTGGGAATTGTAAACTATTTAATAGAAACTAAGGTTAATAAGCAAGGTATAATAATAAATGAAGTTGGTGATTAAAATGTGGAAAGGTTTAATTAATAAATATAAAAAATATTTACCCGTTAAAAATGATCAAAAAATTATAACCTTAAATGAAGGTAATACTCCTTTAATTAAAGCAGATTGGTTAAGTGAAAAATATGATTTTGATCTTTATTTAAAGTTTGAAGGAGCAAATCCTTCAGGATCATTTAAAGATCGCGGTATGACTTTAGCTGTAACTAAAGCATTAGAAGAAAATAGTAAAGCAATAATTTGTGCTTCTACTGGTAATACTTCTGCTTCGGCTGCTGCCTATGGTGCTAGAAGTAGACTAAAAACTTTTGTAGTAGTACCAAAAGCTAAAATTGCTAAAGGAAAATTATCTCAAGCATTAATATATGGGGCTCAAATAATACCTATTAAAGGTAACTTTGATAAAGCACTTGAAATAGTAAGAAAGCTTACTGAAAAACATGCATTAACTTTGGTGAATTCATTGAACCCATTTAGAATTGAAGGACAAAAAACGGCTGCTTTTGAAATAGCTGATCAATTAAAAAATAATGAATTAGATATTTTAGCACTGCCAGTAGGTAATGCCGGTAATATTACTGCATATTGGAAAGGTTTTAAAGAATACTACAATGAAAATATAATTAATTACTTACCGCAAATGTTCGGCTTCCAAGCTGCAGGATCTGCAGCGATGGTTAAAGAAAAGATAATTAAAAATCCTGATACTATTGCTACAGCTATTAGAATTGGTAATCCAGTCAACAGAGATAAAGCACGTAATGCTATGGAAGAATCAAATGGGCTGTTTGATTCACTTACAGATGAAGAAATAAAAGAAGCACATTATCTATTAGCATCAAAAGAAGGTGTATTTGTAGAACCAGCTTCAGCAACTCCTGTGGCAGGTCTAATTAAACTATCAAAAGAAAACAAAAAAGATTTAACTAATAAAAAGATAGTTGCAGTGTTAACCGGAAACGGTCTTAAGGATCAAGAGTTTGTTTTAGATAATTATTCTTTACCAAATTCTATTGAAGGAGATTTTAAAACTGTTGAAAATTTTATAAACATCTAGCAAAAAAAGGGAATAACTGATAAATATTGAATTAAATATATATAATGATAGACCGTCCAGGGGGTATTTATGTGAAAATATTTAATTTTAATTTTATTGAAGACTGGAGAACTAAAATATATTATATCCCTGTTTTATACAGTATATATGCCATTTTTATTTCTGCATTTGTTCTTATACTAGAAAGATATTATCAACCCTATTTAATGGGGGTTTTACCAAATATATTTTTCACTCCATTTGATATTACCACAACTATTCTCTCAACCATAGCAGGTTCTTTATTATCTATTGTTACAATTTCTTTTTCAATAATCATGGTTGTTTTAACAACTTATTCTACTCAATTTTCTCCCAGAACTTTACAAGATTTTTTAAAATCAAAAATTACATTAAAAGTATTAGGAATATTTATAGGTGGATTTATATATTCCATTGTAACTTTATTATTTCTAAAGAGTAATGAGCAAACAGTATTTTTATCAGCTGCTGTCGGAGTATTGATTGTAATTTTTTGTATTATATATTTTGTGATATTTATTAACCACGTTTCTCAATCTATTCAAGTTAATTTGCTAATTGATACTCTTACTACAGAAATATTAGAGCTAGTTGATTCAGTTAAAGAATTTAATGAAAACCATGAAAATGTAAGAAATGAACCCCCAGATAATTTAGAACAAATTTTCAAAAAAAATCAAGTTAGTATTTATTCTAATAGAGTTGGATTTATAAGAGATATAAATGATTTAAAGTTATCCCAATTTGCTGATGAACATAATATTGTTATAAATGCTGAAAAAATGATAGGAGATTATGTTACAAATAATACAAAAGTTTTTACAATTTATTATGAATTAAAAGAAATGGATATTGATGAAATTAAAGAAGATACTTTTACTAAATGTCTTGACTTTATTTTAGTAGGAAAAGAAAGAAATAAGAGTAAAGATATTGAATTTGGTCTTCAAAAATTATCCGAAGTTGCATTAAGAGCAATTTCCCCTGGAATAAATGACCCCAACACAGCAATATTTTGCATAAAACAAGCAGGCATGGTTTTAGATAGAATTGCTAAATCAAATATAGAAAATACCTATTATTATAATGACGAAAATGAATTAACTTTGATATTTGAAGATATTAGCTTTGATTATCTATTATATAAAACTTTTTATCAATTGCGTTATTATTCTATGCGAGATGTATCGGTTGCAGCATCTATTCTTGAAGCATTGATTATAATTGCAGAAGGTAATGAAAAAGAAATCAAAGATGTTACCTGGGAATTTGGTAACTATATAGTCAATGGTTTTGATGAAGAAATATTAGAAGATTTAGATAAAAAATATATTAATAAAAAGATAGAACAATTAGCTGTAATGACAGATAAATCAAAAGGCTCAGGTATATATTTTGATTGATTATTAGGAGGTGTCTAGAATAGAATATAAAGATAAAAATTTTTATCAAAAGACTGTTGAAGAAACTTTTGAGATCTTAGAAACTTCAAAAAAAGGTTTAGCAGAAAAAGAAGTTCAAAAGAGAATAGATGAATATGGCGAAAACAAACTGGTAAAACTTAAAAAAACACCAGAAATTATAAAATTTTTACTACAATTTAGAGATGTGCTTATGATTATCCTGCTAGCTGCTGCTGGCATGTCTTTTGTTATTCAAAATTTTAGAGACGGTACAGTAATGTTAATAATTGTTTTAATAAATGCTGTAATAGGTTATTACCAGGAGCATAAAGCAGAAGAAATCATGGGTTCATTAGAAAAATTAATACAATCTCCTTCAAAGGTTATTAGAGATGGCCAAACTATGGAACTTAACCAGCGTAAGTTGGTTGTCGGTGATATAGTAATTCTTGAAGAGGGAGATAAAGTTCCGGCAGATTTAAGAATAATTGAATCTTTTAATTTGAAAACAAATGATGTTTCTCTAACAGGAGAGTCACTGCCCCAGGGAAAAAACAGCAATAAAATGGACGAAAAGGCTTCTTTAGCCGATAGAGAAAACATGGCATACCTAGGAACTACTGTAGCATCTGGTAGCGCTAAAGGAGTAGTAGTAGCTACTGGTATGGAAACTGAAATGGGACAGATTGCTAATTTAACCCAAGAGGAAGAAAAATCAAAATCTCCCCTTCAAATGGAATTACAATCAGTTGCAAATAAGATTGCAGTATTTGCTGTAATTATTGGAACTATATTATTTGGTGTAAGTTTATCACAGGGTTTAGGTATAAACTTTGCAATAATATATGGATTAGGTATCGCAGTTGCTGTAGTTCCACAGGCTTTACCTATGCAGATTACAGTTGCTCTTGCTCAAGGGGTGGATAGATTAGCAAAGAAAAATGCAGTTGTTAAAAAGCTATCTTCAGTTGAAACTCTTGGTTCTACAAATATTATTTCCACTGACAAAACAGGGACCTTGACAAAAAATGAAATGACAGTTCAAAAGGTCTATTATAATGGTAAAGAATATGATGTCACTGGTATTGGATATGAACCCAGAGGCAAATTATTAAATGAAAATGGTAATGAAGTTGATCAAGAAACCATTGATCATTTAGAAATAATGTTTGATGCAGCCACTATGGCTTCTAATGCTGAAATTCATCCTCCTGATGATGAACATTCTAGTTGGTATCCAATAGGTGATCCAACTGAAGCAGCCTTGATTACACTGTCAACTAAAGTGGGTACAAGATCACCAAAAGAAGATGAAGAAAATCCTGAACTACATGAATTTGGTTTTGATTCTGAAAGAAAAAGAATGAGTTCAGTTCGTCAATTTGAAGATGGAGAATATCTAGCGATGAAAGGAGCCCTTGATAGTGTACTATCGGTAAGTAATTATATCTATAAAGATGGTAAAAAAGTTCAAATCACTGAAGAAGATAAGGAAGAATATAGGAAATTAAATGAAAAATATTCAAAAAATGCAATGAGAGTACTTGCTTTTGGTTTTAGAAAATTAGAACCAAAACACAAAGATTATGTAATTGAAGAAATTGAAAAAGATGTAATCTTTTTAGGTATTGTAGCTATGATAGACCCACCAAAAGAAGGTGTAAGGGAGGCAATAGAACAGGCTCATGAAGCTCATATAGATACCTATATCATGACTGGCGACCATGCAATTACAGCTAAAGCTATCGCAAAAGAAATCAATCTTGTACATGAGGATGATGAAGTAAAAGTTCTAACTGGTGAGGATTTTGATGAACTCTCAGATGAAGAATTAAAAACCACCATGAATGAAAATACAAGTGTTATTTTCTCTAGAGTTTCACCTGAAAACAAATTAAGAATTGTTAAAAATTTAAAAGAACAACAAAAAATAGTAGCTGTAACTGGAGATGGAGTTAATGATGCTCCTGCTCTCAAAAGTGCTCATATTGGAGTTGCTATGGGAGGAATGGGTACTGATGTGTCAAAACAAGCTGCTGAACTTATACTTCTTGATGATAGTTTTCCAACACTAGTTTATGCTATTCAAGAAGGACGTAATATTTACAATAATTTAAAGAAGACTGTAATAGCTTCTTTAACTAGTAATGGCGGTGAATTAGCTGTAGTATTATTAGGTTTATTAGGTGTATCATTATTTAATACACCAGTTCCAATTTTAGCTATTCAAATATTAGCTATTGATTTATTAGCAGAAATATTACCCCTTACTGCATTTACTTTTGATCCAGGTTCTAAAGATATTATGACTTCACCTCCCCGACAAAAAGAAGAGCATATTGTAAATAAAAAATCATTTTCTGAAATACTGTTATTTGGAGTATTAATGGGCGGTTTAGCCTTTTTAAACTTCTATCTTTTCAATAATAGAATTGCTGGTGGAGGACTGACAGAAACACATCCTTTATATGCTAGAGCAACAACAATCACCTATTTAACTATTGCTTTTACTCAATTAACAAATATCATGTCTAGAAGATATGAAAAAATTTCGATTTTTAATAAAAACATTATTTCTAATAAAATAATGATTTATTCTATAATCATTTCAATATTAATGATTATAACTGCAATATATACCCCTTTTATAAATCAGTACCTTGGCTTTACTGGTATAACATTAACTGATTGGGGATATGTTATTGGTGCAGCAGTAGTATTCTTAGGAGCACATGAATTACTAAAAGTTTATAAAAGAAGCAAAACTTAATAAATAAAAAGGAGGCTAAAAACATGAATGTAAAGAAAAAAGGAGAAGTTTACAAATGTGGCGTTTGTGGTAACGTTGTAGAAGTTAAAGAAGTAGGCGGTGGAGAATTAGTTTGTTGTGGACAACCTATGAACTTACAAAAATAAGTTCTAAAGCCCCTGGTTTTTAAAACAGGGGCTAATATTAAAATTACTGAGGTGATTTCAAATGAAAACATTTAAAGCAAATCAAACTCAGATTATATTAAAACAAGGAGATATAACCGAAGAAAACTGTGATGGTATTGTTAATGCTGCCAACTCTTCCTTAATGGGTGGAGGTGGTGTAGACGGTGCTATTCATCGTGCTGGTGGTCCTGAAATTCTCAAAGAATGTAAAAAGATTAGAGAAAGACAGGGGAAATTACCAACCGGTAAAGCTGTCATTACTACAGCAGGAAATTTAAATGCTAAAGCAGTTATTCACACTGTTGGACCAATCTGGCAGGGAGGTAATGATCAGGAAAAAGAGCTATTAAAAAAGGCATATAAGAATAGTTTAATAATTGCTAAAGAAAATGATCTAAAAACTATATGTTTTCCTTCAATAAGCACTGGTGCATATGGTTTTCCTATAGAAGAAGCTGCTGAAATAGCTTTAAAGACAATTAAAGATTTTTGTAAAGAAGATCAATGTTATAAAGAAATACGCATGATACTATTTAGTGAAGATGATTATGAAGTATATTTAAACAAAGCAAAAGATATCTTTAATAAATAAATATTAATATAAAATTGGAGGGATAATATATGAGTGTAAAAAATGATACTTTAAATATGAAAAATTGGGCTGTTGTAGGTGCTACAGACAAGGAAGAAAAATATGGCTATAAGATTGTAAAAAAATTAAATGAACACAATTATAATGTTTATCCAATCAACCCTTCTTTAGATGAGATTGATGGTATAAAGGTATATGATAATTTATCAGAAATTGAAGATGATATTGATGTTGTTGATATAGTAGTAAATCCTCAAATTGGTAAACATGTGATGAAAGAAGTTAACAAACTAGGTATAAAATATGTTTGGTTACAACCCGGTACTAGAAGTGATGAAATTAGGGAATATGCCAAAGAAAATGATATTAAAACGGTTGAAAGTTGTATATATGCTACTTTAACCTAATAAAGAATGTTAATGGGGGGAGCTAATATTGTCCAAATATATTCTTGCTATTGACCAAGGAACCACAAGTACAAGAGCTTTTTTATATGATAAAGCGGGTAGTATAATCGAAAAATCACAAAAAGAATTTACTCAATACTATCCTAAATCTGGTTGGGTTGAACATGATCCTGAAGAAATTTGGAATTCCACAATAGGTGTAATCAATAATCTCTTCAAAAAGTCGGGTATTGATCCTCAAAAGATAGATTCAATTGGAATTACTAATCAGCGGGAAACCACTGTCGTTTGGGATAAAAACACCGGAGAACCACTTTATAATGCAATTGTTTGGCAGTGTAGAAGGACTTCAGATATCTGTAAAAAGTTAAAAGAAGAAGGCTATGAAAAAACTTTTAGAGATAAAACCGGTTTGCTTTTAGACCCTTATTTTTCTGGTACAAAAATTAAATGGATATTAGATAATGTTCAAGGGGCCAGACAAAAAGCTAAAGAAAATAAAATTATATTTGGTACAATAGATACCTATTTGATATGGAAACTTACAGGCGGTAAAGTTCATGTGACGGATTATACTAATGCCTCTAGAACATTATTATATAATATTCACACCCTAGAATGGGATCAAGAATTAATGGACATATTAGATATCCCTCCATATATTTTACCAAAGGTAAGGTCTTCAAGTGAGATTTATGGCTATACAGATAAAAATGTGTTTTTTGGTCAACATATTCCTATTTCTGGTATTGCTGGTGATCAGCAAGCTGCTACTTTTGCTCAAGGTTGTTATGAGAAAGGTATGACTAAAATAACTTTTGGCACAGGTTCATTTTTATTGATGAATACAGGAAAAGAGCCTGTATACTCCGATAACGGACTGCTAACTACTATAGCTTGGGGTTATAACGATGAGATAATATATGCCCTTGAAGGAAGTATATTTAACGCTGGTTCAGCTATACAGTGGTTGAGAGATGAGCTTTTCTTATTAAATGAGGCTCCTGATTCAGAATATTTTGCTGGAAAAGTTGATGATACAGATGGAGTATATTTTGTTCCTGCTTTTACTGGACTAGGAGCTCCTTATTGGAATCCA